>JAPHUJ010000032.1 GCA_026193735.1 Sulfurovum sp. | reverse complement strand
TTAATATCTAACATCTTGTTCGTGTCACAAAAGAGTCCATCTGAGATGTCCATTCCTGTACGTAAAAAAGGTCTTGCCTTAGCTATAAAATCTGCTCTTAAAGTAGGCTCTAAAAAGCGTGAGTTATCAGCTATTTTTTCACCTCTGTAAAGTGCATCCAAGTCTCGTTTACTCTCACCCAGTATTCCGGTGTATGCCAGCAGATCACCTTCTCTCAAGCCTTTACGTAAAAGAGGTCTATCACTCTTGGAAATGATGGTAATGGACAGATGCAGTTTATCTCCGCCTATGGTGTCTCCGCCAATGATCTCACAACCGTACTCCTTGGCTGTGCTTTCCATACTAAGTGTCAGTTCATCTATTTGGGTTTCTGTCATATCTTTAGGTATGGAAACCGTAACAAGAGCAAATTTCGGTTGTGCATTCATGGCAATAGCATCTGAGAGGTTGATAAGCATCGCTTTACGTCCTATCTGTGCTATGCTCATCCATGCGCGCTTAAAATGTACATCTTCAAAGAAAGCATCCATACTGTAAAGCGTATCACCTATCACCGCAGCATCATCGCCAATGTACTTGGAACTTAGTCTGTTTATGAGGTATTGTTCTTTGTCTATGTTCTTCATAGTTAGGATTGTAGCATATTTGTTATATAAGCGTTAGATACACTTAGTTGTTAAAAATCCAAAGTGTTTAGAATGTATATAATCTCGAACCATATCCAATGAATTTTCCTTTATTATAATAATTATAGATATTTTGAAAAATACTATAAAAATATGCTCCCTAATGTCATTTCTTGCAATAGCAGGACATTTTTTGTATACTCTTCATATAAAAAATAAAGTAATAGCGGGACATAGTGTTCCACCAATAAAATTGTTACTCGTATCATTAAGTAGTTAGGAATTGCTTATTTTTCAAATTTAAACAAAAAGGAAAAATGAAATTGAAACCGATTTCTTTGATAACAATTATTTTAATGCTGATCTATTCATCATCCTGGTGTCAGGAACCAACTTATAAACAGGGTGTCAATACTTTTATAGAAACAGGTGTGACCCAGCCGGATCGTATACCCACCTGGTATGCACCTATGGTAGCGATGCCTTACGCGCCAGTTTTTGAGGTTCTCGCGACTAAAGGTACGCAAGGTCGATATTATGAATACACTTATGCTGTAACTATAAAGGATATGATTAAGTGGCATGGCCATGACTGCGAAGGTACAACTCATGCTGCAAACATAATGAAAATTGCATTTGAGATCCTGTTTCCAGATGGTATTATAGATAGAAGTGTTCTCAAAGGGATTTCGGGAACCGGGCCCTGCTGGTCAGACGCGGTCGCTTTTCTGACTGGTGCACGTCTTCAATATGGTAATCTCGGATTTTTTAAAAACAAAGATTATAATCATGCCATTATTTTGTACCGGACGGACACTAAGGTTGCCGTCTTAGCTACATACAAAAAAGGTATCAATAACATTCCCGGTGAGCCAGTTGTGCTACCGGAAAAAATCAATTGGAAAACAAAAGTGAACATGCAAGAGGTAATGGATCTTAAGAAAGAAGTGAAAAATGCAAAAGGAAATCCCTCTCCTTATCAAGTCGATCTTTTGCGCTTTTATCAATGGCAACATGTTAATGACATTCTTAGTCATCCTCTACATGAAAGCTATCAGGCTAAGATCATAGAAGACTTCAATTGGGATGATTGGGTAGATAACACAAAAAGTATTACGAATTCGTTTGAGCGATCAGATACACGGTTAAAAAACCATCCTTATCGTGAAAAACCTATTTTAGAGGGAAAATAAGTCATTAAGGATTGATTTAGTATATCTTCCCAATCAAGCTTTTGATGTTGCATGTACAAGAAGTGCATCAGAAGCAGCACGAATTGCAACTATTTTTTTATCTTGGAAGGCAATTCATCTCATCAAAAAACCAGATATCTAACAAGTACTAGGAGAGAAATAGTTGACCCTGTGGCTAATTTATTTCTCAATTCAAACTTTATTTAGTAAAAGTGAGAAAAATGGAAGAGAAAAAATCGGATATTACTATAGGGAACCACTTAGAGTCTGAGCATGTCTGGAAATTTCTTGATGGGAGTGTCCGCTCTGCTGTTATATTGCATTCTGCCGCAATTGGCTATGGTACATATACCCCTGGATGGAAATGGAGCTTACACGTAGGGGCGCAAACTGGGAATACTTCTGAAAACCATATTGGCTATATTTTGTCTGGTCGTATGATGATACAAGATTCGTCTGGTATTGAAATGGAAGTTGGACCCGGAGATGCCTTTGAAGTCGGTCCCAATAGCGATGCTTGGGTTGTTGGAAATGAATCTTGTGTTGCACTAGACTTCATTCCAATATAAGCTAACAGAACCTTGGAAAGAATAAAAAGGTATAAAATTGAAAAAAATTATATTCGTCGTAATTATTGAAGAAATTCATGATCAGGAAATGTATACAAACTATATCAAACAGGTCGTAAATATTATTTAGGTACACAACGGTGAATATATAGCGAGAAGCAATAAGAGAATACCATTTAGTGGAGACAAGCCTGAAAGATCTATAATCATAGCGTTTAACTCGATGGAAGAAGCAAAAGAATGCTTTTTTTTCAGAAGAAAATAAAAAAATAAAACATCTGAGAGAAAATAGTAGCAAATCGCGAGCTTTCTTTATTGAAAATGACTGATAATGAATAAACAGTACATGTCAGTAATCATGGTAACTTACACTAAAAAAAGTTTATTCTTTTTTCTTATCTGGTGCCACCTATCCTGAAGGGGGTAACCCCTACTCATCCACTCACGATTAAACTGTACATCTTCAAAAAAAGCATTAATACTATAAATTGTACTACATGTGAGTGTGGCATCATCGGCGATGTGTTTGGAACTTAGTTTATTTATTAGTACTTTCATCATTTAATTTTAGATTCACATCTTGATGAAAATTCATACAGTATTGAAGTTTATTTCCCAAGCAGTTTGGTATAGAATATACCTTATATAAATACTCAAGTAAACAGGAAAAAATGAAAAAGCTGTATATCATAAAAGCGGGCACAACATTTGCTTCTACGGCGGAGCAGTTTGGAGACTTTGACCAATGGACAATCACAGCAATGGGGGAAGTAAGCGTTGAGCTAGCTACTGTAGATGTTGAACATGGAGCCTCCCTGCCCCTTGCAGAAGAATGTTCAGGTGTGGTCATCACAGGATCACACTCGATGGTAACGGACGATCTC
>JAPHUJ010000101.1 GCA_026193735.1 Sulfurovum sp. | reverse complement strand
ATATAACTAATATAACTAAAGCCCAAAAGGACTTTAGTTAAGGTCTAGCTAATGGTCTGATGCACCATCCGCACCTATACCAGTTTGACATCTAATATTTTGAGCATCAAATTCATCGATACATCTTTGTGCATCGTCTGATTTGTCTGTAATAGAAAAGAACCAAATGGCAATAAACGCCAAAGGTACTGAGAATACAGCTGGGAATTTGTAAGGTACAATTGGCTCAGAATTTCCAAGAATCGATGTCCATACAACAGGACCTAATATGACCAGTACAAGCGCTGAGATCAAACCAATGTATCCACCGATTACTGCACCTCTAGTTGTTAACTTCTTCCAAAAGATCGACATAAACAATACAGGGAAGTTGGCAGATGCTGCAATGGTAAATGCAAGCGCAACAACAAAGGCAATGTTTTGCTTTTCAAAGGCGATACCAAAGAAGATTGCAGCAATACCAATAGCGACAGTCGCCATTTTTGATACTTGCATCTCTTTTAGTTCATCCACTACTTTACCTTTTGCAAATGCATTGGCATATAGATCATGTGAAATAGCTGAGGCACCTGCAAGTGTAAGGCCAGAGACAACTGCAAGAATAGTTGCAAAAGCAACTGCTGAGATAAATCCTAAGAAGTAGTCACCACCAACTGCATGCGCTAGCCATACTGCTGCCATGTTGTTCATACCCTTAAGTGTTACACCATCTGCTGACAGGTAAGTACCCGCTGGGTCACCAAGTACGAGTACAATGGCACCGAATCCCATAATGAATGTAAGTACATAGAAATAACCGATAAGACCTGTTGCTACAAATACTGACTTTCTTGCTTCTTTTGCATCAGCAACAGTAAAGAATCTCATAAGAATATGAGGGAGACCCGCTGTACCAAACATAAGCGCAATACCAAGAGAGATAGCTGAAATAGGATCAGACACTAGTCCACCAGGACTCATGATCGCTACACCTTGAGAGTGTATCTCTGTTGCTCTTGTAAAGAGTGCATCAAAACTAAATCCAAATTTAGACATCACCATAATTGACATAAAAGTAGTACCCAAAAGAAGTAGCACCGCTTTAATGATCTGTACCCATGTAGTTGCAAGCATACCACCAAACACAACGTATAAGATCATCAATACACCAACAATAATAACTGCAAACTCATAGTCTAAGCCAAATAGAATCTTAATCAATTGACCTGCACCAACCATTTGAGCAATCAAATAGAGAATAACCACAGAAATAGATCCAAGTGCAGCTAAAATTCTTACCTGTTTTTGTTTTAATCTATATGCAGTAACATCGGCAAATGTATATTTACCAAGGTTTCTAAGTTGCTCAGAAATCATAAAAAGAATAATCGGCCAACCAACCAAGAATCCAATTGAAAAGATCAGTCCATCGTACCCTTTAAGGTAGACCATTCCGGTAATACCAAGAAAAGATGCTGCTGACATGTAGTCACCTGCAATAGCAGTACCATTTTGAGTACCTGTGATGCCACCACCGGCAGTATAAAAATCTTTTGCTGATTTTGTTCTTTTTGAAGCCCAGTATGTAATACCAAGTGTAGCAGCAACAAAAATAAAAAACATAACGATCGCTGGAATATTCAGTGATTCAGCTTTTGTAACTTCTCCCAAATCTGCGCCTACTGCAAATGCAACTGTCGTTGCTGCAAGTATAAATAGAGATAAAAATTTACCCAACATTATTTTATCCCCTTTTCTAGATCATTTTTTAAGTCATTTAAGAGTCCATCGAATTCACCGTTGGCTCTTTGTACATAAAACCCTGTTAATGCAAAAGCAAAAACAATAATGGAAATACCCACAGGTATACCTACAGTCATCATAGCATCTGGGCTTATTTTGGCGCCTAGTGTTTCTGGGCTAAATGCGATAAACAAAATAAACGCATAATAAACTACTAACATAATAATAGTAAGTGTCCATGCGAACTTACCTCTTTTACTAATCAGCTCCTGGTACTTAGGATTATTTGTAATCTCTTGTACTTGTTCTTTAGTCATAATTCTTCCTTCATATTTTTAAAGTGCAAATAATAAATAGTTCTTACACTATAGTCTTTTAAAAGTTATAGTTTGCTATCAGTCTATACTCATTCCAATCTAGACCCTCTTTGAAATCTCTTGGATAGTTTGCTCTTGCTCTCAAGTTAAGTCCCTTAACTGAAGCAACATCATATTGAATATCCCACCCTGATTCAGAAGCTGTCCATGCATTTGTAGGATCATAAAAATTTCCTAACCCTATATCAAACTCTGTATAATATACTGTAGCTGTTACACCATATTCTTTTACATTATATGTTGCTGCAACTTTCCATGCATCGGTATCCGCAAAAAATTGGTGTCGTGTGACCATACCTTGAGTAAACGCTGGCATACCTCCCCATGGAGTAATAACATTTCCTGCAGTATCACTATTGCTATCTCCCGTTTGTGAGTAAGCTACATATGCACTTAATGCATCGTAACTAGAACCTAGTTTTACACTCCAGTAATTAGTGTCTACACTACCTGCTAATGCATCACCTACTTCACTTTCATTGATATATTGCCCAGAAGCATTCATTTTTATTTTATCATTAAGTATACAATTCCATCCATAATCTGCTTGAATATAGATTGCGTTGAGGATATCATGTGCATAATAATCCCATGCCTGTAAAGTAAGTCCATCAATACCTTTATATATAACAGCTGCTGCAGTTACACCATCTGTATGATTACCTTCACCTAGTGCCACAACCCCCATATTTACAAAATCCCCACTTAGTGCTTCATTCATACCTAAACCATAACCACTTGACAAGCCCAATATCCCACCACCATAAATATTACCAAATGTACCTACTGTTTCTCTAGTTACATGTGCTGCAATCAATGTTGTATCTTCTATGTCTGTATTGCTAAGTATTGCTGCTTCAAAAAGGTTTGGTAACATTCTTGCATCATCCCCACCAGCCATAGGTGTATTAAGTTCTTGGCGACCTATTTTGATATTGGTCTTACCAAAGGCATAATTGATATATGCTTGTCCGATAAAGGCATAATTCTCAAAGTCTCTGCCATAAAGTGCAGGATCGTAACTTGCAGCACCAATAACATCAGCATCTTGATCATGTATATTAAAACCATAGGTTCCATAAACTGCCGCAGCAGCGCTAAATCCATTCAAGACAGGTGATTTATATCCTATATAACCACCTGTAGCAAGTGAATTACGGTTATTATTGACCGTACCAGAATAAGTTCTGTCAAGATAAAACGTTCTGGATTGTCCAAAAATCTCACCATAATCCTGCTCTACAGCCATCTCTACCATTGGCTCTACTGGCGCAATGTCTCCCCCAGCCACAAGCAGTGTTGATGCTACGACGGATAAAGCTAAATATCTTCTCATTTTTTCTCCTCTTATTTTTTTACATATTTAGTATGAAGGATTAACGTAGCATTAACATAGCATTAAGAAAAATAAGAAGAAAGTTGTATTAAAAAAAGTTATCTGTGTATATTGGTTACAGTATGGAGACAAATATATTAAAAAGATTATATTTGTTTAGTAAGTGTATATCCAACACCCTTAAGGGTTGTAATTAAATCTTCTTTGAGTATTTTACGAACCCTATGTATCTCTGCTCTGATGATGGCATTATCTACAGGGCTATCATTCCAAGCATAGTGCCGAAGCATTTCAAAATCAACCATTTTATTGATATTTGCAGCAAAAAGTTCCATGATCTGTGCTTGTTTATGTGTCAATAGTTGTTCTTCACCATCAAACAACAAACATTTGTTTTCAATGTCATAACAATACATTTTTGAGATCTTTACAAAACTTTTTGCTCTAATATCTGCCATTTTCAACAATCGTTCAATATGCAGACTCAATTCTTTGAGATGAAAAGGTTTTTTCAAATAATCATAACACCCTAACTCATACGCTTTACTTATCTGCTCTATCTCCGTAATGGCAGAAATGAAGATGGTAGGGATATATATCTTCTCTTTTTGCAGGGTATCAAGTAAAGAAAGCCCATCCATACTGGGTGTATTGATATCAAAGATAAAAAGGTCATACTTGTTATTAGATATATTGGTATATGCTTCTTTACCATCTTCAAAAGCTGTCACTTCATACCCCGTGTCCGTCAAATACTCTTTTATCGCACTCTGGAGCATTAACTCATCTTCAAGCAATAATACTTTCATCTAGTCCCTCCTTCTTAAACCTATAACTGAATACAGTCATGTCATCATCAGACTGTACTTCTATTTTAACGTTTTCTTTTTGACAAATAGTATAGACTATTTCTAGTCCCAATCCAAAGCCACCACGTACATTATTCTCACGTTCGTAAGCATTAAAGATACGTTCAGTATCTTCAATCTTAGGAGAAATAGTTAAAAAGTTCAAAACAATTTCTTCTTTTTCTTCTTTAAGTATTATCTTTACATCCGTACCTTTATTGGCATATTTGATGGCATTAGATAAATTGTTATCAATAATTCTCTGTAATTCTTCGAGACTAAAATAAAGCCAAAGATCATTTTGAATCTCAGCAATGATGTTATGTTGATTTCCCAATGCAATTTCAGAAAAAAAGTCAATCCTCTCCTCAAGAAAATGAGAAATATTCAAGCGCTTTTTAGTATAAACAAAACGGTTTTTTTTCACCATATAGCTCAAATCTTCATAGATGTTAGAAATGATCTTACTTGCTGCTTCTATTTTGGTAAGATATCTGTTTTCACCTTCTTTCATTTTAAACAAATCAATATGGGTCATGATCACCGCCAAGGGTGTATTGATCTCGTGGATAGAATGTTTGATGAAACTGTCTTGTGCCTTGACAAGAGAAGCATTAAAATCTTTTTCTTTTTCAAGTAAGATATTTTTCTCACTTAAATCTTTTGTTTTCTGCGCTACTTTTGATTCAAGTGTCAGGTTCAACTCTTTTAATTTCTCTTTCCTTTGATGGATCACACTGATCATCGCATTGATATAATGCACCATTTTTTTAAATTCAGAAAGACGTATATTATCTTCATCTATCATAGCATATGTAGATGAGGCTTCTTTAAAATAATCACTAAATGAAGATATCTCTTTTTTAAGTATACGATTTGTAATAATAATCCCTATAATACCCACTACAAATAATATAACCAGCAAAAATACCATTTTAAGAGAATACTGATTGAGTCTATTTTTGAGTATGTTTCTTTGGGTTTGTATATGTTTTTCTACTTCATCAAGATATACACCCGTTCCAACCATCCAACTCCAAGGTTCAAAAGACTTTGCATAAGACACTTTAGGACTCAATGCTCCTGTAGTAGGTTTCAGCCATTGATACTCAACAAATCCACCCTCTTTTTTTCGTGAAACATCTATAAGATCTTTAATGACCATTACACCATTAGTATCTGTAGTGGCATAAAGATTCTTACCTATATTTTGTCTTTGTATGGGGTCAGAAAGTACGATGCCATTAAAATCATAGACAAATATGTATCCTGTACCATCTGGCCGTCCATAAAGTTCTTCTATAGCATGAAGTATCTGTTTTTTTAACACAGCTTCATCTGTCTCTGTATTTCTATTTGCATATGCGTTATTGATAAACTTGAGTACTCGCGTGGTATCAAAGACAAGAGTGTCTTTTTGTTTTTGAATAAATTCTGCTTGAATACTTTTAGCTTCAACGTCAAAATTTTGGTATTCTTTATAGGCAACTATTGTCGAAAATATAATAATAACTATAAGCATTATAAGCATACCAACAACATGGATACTTGCAATAGTTTTATTTTTAAAATATATGATAATGTTCTCCAATTGAGTAAAGATAGAAAAATAAAATTTATTGACTTTTTTTAAAACCAAATATTAAATACTTTTCTAAACATCTAAAACTATTTTTTTCACACATAATCCTATGGATTAAATTTTATTCTACAAGATAGTACCATGATTTGATAAACTATTTATGATATTTATGTTAGAATCTTCAAAATTTAACCTATGGAGATATTAAATGGATATTACTAAAATCGGATATGGTGAAAACCCAGATGCCGTAAAAGCAATCATCGAAGTACCACTTAACTCAGCTATCAAATACGAAATAGACAAAGAATCAGGCGCTGTTGAAGTAGATAGAGTACTTTACTCTGCTATGCATTACCCTGCAAACTACGGTTTTGTAGCAAATACATTGTCAGATGATGGTGATCCGGCTGATATTCTTGTACTTTGTGACTACCCACTCCAAGCAGGTTCATACATCAAGTGTAGACTCGTAGGCGTACTTATGACAGAAGATGAAAGTGGTGGAGATGAAAAGCTTATTGCCGTTCCTACTGTAAAAATAGATCCGACATATGCAAACATCAACGATCTTGGTGATGTACCAGAGCATACACTTAACCGTATTAAGAATTTCTTTGAAACATACAAAATGCTTGAGCCTAACAAATGGGTAAAAGTAGCAGGATTTAAAGATAAAGCAGCGGCAACAGCTATCTTGGAAAAAGCGATTAAAAACTACAAATAATTTTCTGCATCCCCATACTTGTACCCAAGGATATTTTTCCTATGGGCTATGGGGATGCAGAAATGCAATACTCCTTAAAACCCAATCTCTTCTTTTCTATTATCCAAATATCTATTTACCCCTTCAACAATACCCTCAACAAGTTCTTCCTGATAGTTTGATGTAAAAAGTCTTTCTCGTTCTTTAGGATTTGTAATATATCCAACTTCTACAAGTATAGAAGGTCTGCTTGCACCTACAAGTACATAAAATGGTGCTGGTCTGACACCTCCATCTTTCACATTATTATAGTCATTACTTAAACTCTTCATAATGTTGTGTTGTACGTCTATCGCGAGTTTATGGGACTGTATAATTTTAGGACCGTTCAATACAGCATCAATAATAACGTCCCTGCTTAATTTGTCTGCACCTTGCAGTACTGATGCATTCTCTCTAGCAGCAATAAGTTGAGACTTTTCATCTCTGGTTTCTTGTAAAAAGTAAGTTTCTACACCTTCAACAACATCAAAACGACTTTTGTCACCAATGGCATTGGCATGGATAGAGATGAAAACCTTAGCATCTTTCTTATCTGCAATTCTCGTACGTTGTCCAAGTGTCAAAAACCTATCATTACCTCTAGTAAGATGAACTCTGTAACCTTCATTTCTAAACTCTTTTTTAAGTTTTTTAGTAATTTGAAGTACTAGATCTTTTTCTTTTCTACTATCACATAAGGCACCACAATCATGTCCTCCATGTCCAGCATCTATCACGATAAGACTGTCTGATCTGTCAACACTGGGACCGCCACAACCCAGCACTAACAGTAAAGCACTCAGTCCAACTATCATTCTTATCATTTTTTATCCTATTTTAAAATAAATACGTTGTTTGATCACAGATCAATTTCTTTTTTTCTATTATTCAAATAATTATCCACACCCTCTGCTATGCCGTTAGCGATAAGCTCTTGATAACGTGGTGTAAAAAGTCTTTTTCGCTCTTTAGGATGTGAGATATATCCCACTTCCACAAGTATGGAAGGTCTGCTAGCTCCTACAAGTACCCAAAATGGAGCATGTCTCACCCCACCATCTTTAGCATCTTTATATCTGGTATGTAGGTTTGTCATCATTCTGCGTTGTACATCAATGGCCAGTTTATTTGACTGAACTATCTTTGGTCCTGAAAGTACCGAATCGATGATCACACTGCGGCTCAGTCTAGTCGTCCCTTTTAGTACAGACTTGTTTTCTCTTTCTGCAATACGCTGAGACCTGGCATCTCTTGTTTTTTGTAAAAAGAAGGTTTCCACACCTTGAATTTTATTTTGTTTGTTTTTAGGTACAGAGTTAGCATGGATAGAAATAAATACCACTGCCTTTTTTTGATCTGCTATTTTAGTGCGTTGTGGAAGTTTTAAAAAAATATCTTTTTTACGTGTCATATACACAGGGTATCCACGTTTTTTAAGTTGATTCTCGAGTCTTTTTGCTATCTGAAGTACAACATCTTTCTCTCTTTTTCTTCCAGCTATTGCACCGGTATCATGACCTCCATGACCTGCATCTATCACCACAAGGTCATATTTATGAGATTTTGCAGGTTTAGACTTTTTAATGACTTTTTTAGGTTTTTTATAACGTTTTGCAGGTAATACACTACTATTTTTAGGCAATGAAATATGATAACGATCATTTGAAAAAAAGGGTTGATAAGCAATAGGTTTGGAAGATGTATATCCAGTAATGACTACACGTACGGTATTGGCTTTATTTTGAGCTAAACGAACATTTTGACCTAAGCCTAATGGCACACGCTTATGTGCTATACGTGTATTCTTAAAGTCATAAATTTCTCTATGGGGACTTTTAAGTGTGAAATGATTCACATTCTTTTTATTGAATGCTTTAGAAAAAAAAAGACGAAGTTCACCTTTTTCAACTATGGCCTTTTGAAGACTTATCACTCCGGGGAAAAGTAGTGTATTCAGTAGAAAACCTAAAAGAAAAATCCTACTAATTTTCGGCATGGTTTTAGTTATCTTCACCATTCATAAGTTTATCCATAAGTTCTTTCACCGTAATGATCTCTTGAAGACGATACCCATTAGCCCCTGTAAAGAAAAGCCCTGTCTCTTTGATACCATCATAAGCATCGGTAAGCCTGTCTGCAATACAGTAACCTACTATTTTAGCTTCTTCACCACGATGGCATGGAGCAACACAGTTTGAGATACAGGCTACCTTTGGTGCTGTTCCTTTTTCTATATCTCTGTGAAGTTGTGTTTTTACACCACGTGCAGGATAACCTACTGGTGATTTAAAGAGCTTAATATCCTCTTCTTTAGCTTCAATAATAATATCTTTCATCACCTGACTTGCATCACACTCCACTGTACCGATGAAACGTGTACCCATTTGTACTGCGCTTGCACCCAGCTCCATCATTCTAACGATATCATCATGATCCCATACACCACCAGCAGCAATAATAGGCATAGAACCCCAATTTTTTGCTTCTTCTACGACAGGAGGTAAAATGTTCTCTAATTGATTTTCAGGTAAAAAACAATCTTCATACTTAAAGCCTTGATGTCCTCCACTTAACGGTCCCTCTACAATAACAGCATCAGGAAGTCTGTTATGTGTTTTTTTCCAACGACGACATAATATTTTTAATGCTTTGGCCGTAGAGACAATAGGTACCAATGCAACATCAGGATAATTCTTAGTCGCTTCTGGCATAGTCAAGGGCAAACCTGCACCGGTGATGATAATATTTGCTCCAGCCTTACAAGCATCCTCTACCACACGGTTGTATTCACTTTGTGCATAGAGTACATTAGCCGCTAAAGGCTTGTCACCACAAATTTTTCTTGCATTCTCAAATATTTTCTTAAGTGCAGGATATGAGTAAAAATTTATCGCTTCAAGCGGTCTTTTGTCTTTTCCTACTGTTTTTTCAACATAAGCTCTTTTTTTATAAACACCTGTTCCTACTGCAGAAATAACACCAAGTCCACCCTCTTTTGAGACGTTACCTGCTAACTGATCCCAAGATATACCAACACCCATACCACCCTGAACTATAGGTTTTTCAATGGTGTATTTTCCAATTTTAAACGATTTAAATGGCATTATCCTACCTTCACTTTCGCAAATTTTCGTTTTCCTACCTGCAAGATATATTCTCCTGCCGCAAGATTTAACGTATCATCAGAAATTTTTTCCTGATCAATGCTTACTGCATTTTGTTTAATATCTCTTCTCGCCTGAGAAGTAGAAGGCTCTATGCCGGCATCTACTAGCGCCTTACATATCCAAATGCCCTCTTCTACTTCTATTTCAGTCATATCAGATGGAAGCTGGTTTGATTTAAAAACGTTATCAAACTCTTCTTTAGCTAGTGTAGCCAACTCTTCATTATAAAACCTTGTAACAAGTTCAAGTGCCAAGTTTTCCTTAACAATTTTAGGGTGAAGTGTGCCTTTTTCTACATCCTCTTTCATCGTAGTGATCTCTTCAAGTGATTTCTCACTTAAAAGCTCATAATAACGCCACATTAATTCATCTGAAACCGAAAGTGTTTTTGCATAAATCTCTTTAGGCTCTTCAGTAATACCAATGTAGTTGTTCAAAGACTTGCTCATCTTCTGCACCCCATCAAGACCTTCCAGGATAGGCATCATAAGAACCGCTTGTTCTTTTCCAACATTATACGCACGTTGAAGGTGTCTGCCCATTAAAAGGTTAAACTTCTGATCTGTTCCACCGATCTCAATGTCACTTTTAAGTTCAACAGAATCATATCCTTGAAGCAGTGGATATAGAAATTCTGAAATGGAAATACTCTGTCCACCTTTAAAACGTTTGTCAAAGTCATCACGTTCCAGCATACGCGCTACATTAAAAGTCGTTGCAAGAGCAACCATTCCTGCAGCACCTAGTTCATTAAGCCACGTAGAGTTGAATACCACTTCTGTCTTACTGTCATCAAGAATATTAAAAACTTGCTCTTGATACGTTTTTGCATTTGCCATAATGGTATCGTTATCAAGTATTTTTCTTGTTTCACTCTTACCTGTAGGGTCACCTATGGTTGCCGTAAAATCACCAATAAGCAGCTGTACTCTTCCCCCGTGATTTTGAAATGCTCTAAGCTTTTGAAGAAGTACAGTATGACCTAGGTGGAGGTCTGCACCAGTAGGATCAAATCCTGCTTTTACTGTATACGTACTGCCATCATCATAATATTTTGAAACCAAATTTTCGATTCGTTCCATATCTATAACTTCCGCAGTACCTCTACTTATCTCTTCTAATGCTTTTTCTACCATACCCAATGTCCTCTATTTATTTGTTATATGCGTCATCTAAACTTATAATTTCTATGAGTTTAAACGTTTGTGAAATTTTTTCTGAAAGCACTAGCTTTTTAGGCTCATTACTTTCTACTTCTATTTGACAGAACTCTGCTTGTTCTGAATTTCTAATGCCTAATTCTATGCTCAATATATTGAGATCGAGGGTTGAGAGTTTTGCCAGCAGATCTGCCAAAATGCCTTTTTGATTTTGAAGGCTTATGGTTAGTCTGTATCTAGAGAGTTTTGAACCACTCCAACTCACATAGATCATCTCTTCACCCTCTAAAATTTTAGCATAGGATTTTTTACATAATTTATGGTGTATAATAGCCTTACTACCCTTATAAAACGCAACGATTTGATCACCAACTTTAGGATGACAGCAATAATCGAACTCTACACCATCTATTGGCTTATTCGTAAAGAAATTAAAGTGTTCCAACTCTTTAATATATGGTTTTCTGTACCCTTTTTTCAGTAATTCCCAAAAACGTACTTCTTTTGTACCCATATACTCTGCCACTTGATGTATGGTTTCTTTATAATAATCAAGTTGTACCGCTAGTTTATAGATAGAATCATTATATCCCATACTTTTAAGAAGTGCTTTTATCTCAGTGCTCTTTTGAGAAAACAATGTACCCAAAATATTATATGCACTTAAGGTATCGGTTTCTTTTATTCTCGCCCTGCAAGAACTTCTTATCCCATCCTGTGCTTTTGATGTTTTCACAGTATCAAGCCATGAACAGTAAAGATGTGGTTCATTATCTTTTAAAATATTCACAATGTCACCATTTTTTAAAATGGTTAATAGTGATGATCTCTGTTTATTTATCAACGCTTCTGTTGCGTTGGCGCCTACTTCCGAATGGATAGCATAGGCAAAATCAAGTGCAACTGATCCTTTGGGTAAAGTATAATAATCACCTTTAGGTGAAAATACTGTAATGTCTTCAGAAAAAAGATCAGATTTCGCTAATTCATAAAACTCTTCTATAGATTCATTTTGATAATTTAACCCCTCTAACCACTCTAAGTTTACACTATTGTCTCCATCTTTATATTTCCAATGTGCAGCAACACCGTACTCAGCAAGTCTATGCATCTCTACAGTCCGTATCTGAGCTTCAACAATGCCCTCTTCATCAAATAATGTAGTATGGATGGTTTTATACCCATTTTCTTTAGGTACTGCTATATAATCTTTAAATCTGGATATAAGAGGTGTAAATTTTAAGTGCAGGAGTCCTAAAACCCTGTAACATTCTATGGGTTTTTTAACAATGATACGAATAGCCAATAAGTCAAGTACCTCTTCTATACTCACACCTTTACGATGCATTTTGAGGTAAATAGAGTAATAATGCTTCACCCTTCCGATGATCTCAAAATCATCTTCATTGAAACCGTCTTTATCCATCGTGTCTTTTACTTTTTGAATAACAGCATTGAGTTTAAACTTCAAATTTTGTGCATTTGATTTGATATATGTATCTATGTTTTTATAATCTTCGGGATAGATATAGTAAAAACTCAAATCTTCTAAATGGTTTTTCAGTCTCGATATACCAAGCCTGTGTGCAATAGGTGCATATACGACAATAGTCTCTTCTGCAATACGTTTTTGTTTCTCAAAACTCAGTGCATCAAGTGTAAGCATATTATGCAGTCTGTCACAAAGCTTAATGACAAGCACACGTACATCTTTTATGGAAGCGATAAGCATTTTTCGAAATGTTAATGCAGAGTTTATGAGCCTTTCATCTGAACCTGAAGGAATTAATTCTTCATGACGGATCTCGACAATTTTGGTTAATCCTTCAACCATATGTGCAACATCGTCTCCAAACACATGTACCAGATCTTCAATGGTATAACTTGTGTCTTCTACTACATCGTGTAATAATGCAGCTTGTACCATCATTTCATCATTAGAGATCTTTGCAGTGATCGCTGCTACTAATATGGGATGAACAATATAAGGTTCTCCACTTTTACGTGTTTGACCTTTATGTGCTTTAAGGGAAAGTTCTAATGCTTTAATTGTTGCAGGCAGGGGGGAAGGAAGTTCCTCCCAAAGAAGGGCACTTGCCTCTTCAATAGTATGTATATCTTTAGCTTTATCTAGAAAAGCATCCAAGAGGATTTAGCCTTCTAAGCTTACAGTAATTTTACCTTCAGCTATTTCTTGAAGTGCGATATCTGCATATTTCATCTCTGAAGTATCTATATCTAAAAGTATTTCAGCACCATTGGCAATAGCTTCCGCTCTTTTTCCTACCGCATTTGCAAGAAGGTATTTATCAAAATCTACTTTTTCAAGTGCTACTGCTGTTAATTGTTCTGTTCTCATATCTATTCCTTTATTATTTCATTCTTTATTTTTGGATTGTCTTATTTGACAATCGAACACAAACTCATATCGCCCTTGAGGATAGCAAGAAGATTACCTTTTTCAAACATGTTACAAACAACAATAGGTAAGCCATTTTCTTTAGCTTGTGCAATTGCTGTGTCATCCATTACTTTGATGTTATCACTTAATGCCTGATCGTATGAAATACTATCAAGTTTGACCGCATTCGCAAATTTATTAGGATCTTTATCATACACACCATCTACTTTTGTCGCTTTGATGAGAAGTTCTGCACCTATTTCTGATGCTCGTAGTGTCGCCGCTGTATCGGTGGTGAAATAAGGATTACCTGTACCCCCAGCAAACACAACAACACGACCTTTTTCCAAGTGTCTTCTCGCACGACGTACGATAAATGCCTCACCTATTTCTTGCATATCTATTGCAGTTTGAAGTCTTGCTTCCAAACCGATGTGTTCTAACGCTTCTTGTATCGCAATTCCATTGATCACAGTTGCCAGCATACCCATATAATCACCTGAAGTACGGGTAATAATACCGTCTGCTGCAGCACTCACACCACGAATAATGTTACCGCCACCCACAACAATGCCGACTTCAATACCATTGTCTACAAGTTCTTTGATCTCGCCTGCAATAAAATTGAGAATCTGAGTATTAATACCATACCCTTCCTCACCAGCTAACGCTTCACCAGAAAATTTTACCAATACTCTTTTAGTCACAAGCAGCCTTTTATATATTTTCGCGATTATATCTAAATGTGGTTTAGGAGGGGTTTAAACTCTTACCCCCTATATTTTTATCAGCTCCAGAGGGTTGATATGTTGAGAGTTTTTTGTTGCCTGAAAAATAAGCTTTTGATTTACTTTTCCTACCACATAGCCTTTTTGTATCTTTACTCCAACATGTATTGTTGGGGCAATCTTAGATAGTCCTGCATACACAGTGTGTATCTTTTTACTATGAGAGACAACCACTACTTTTCCCAGCATACTGCTTTGTCCGGCAAAAACCACTTTCCCATTTAGTATGTTTTGTACTTTTGCATTTGCAGTAGAAGACTGCAGAGTAATAGACTCATTAAAGATCTTTATCTTATAGATGGGATCAACATAGGTACCAAACTTCTTTACAAGCTTTGATCCAGGTAGAGGAGAAATAGTTCTTCCGCCTTTATATGCATAGGTTTGTGAAGGTGCATATGAAGAGTTTACTTGTCGTACCTTATCACTTTCCTTATACACTTTTTTATTTTCTTTTTCTGCTTCTTTTGCCACCAATCGTGCTTTTGCTCTATCTTCTTCTGTTTTTGCCTGTCTCAGATTTTCTTGGGCTTTTCTTGCATTGGCACGTGCCAATGCTTTGGCTTCACGAATATCTCTTTGTCTCTTTTTTTCAAGTCGCATAGCCTCTTTTTCAGCTTCAGCTCTCTTACGTGATGCTTCTACTTCATGTGCATGTAAAATGTTCAGTTTTGCCAATGTTGATCGAAGAGAATTCTGTTTATCCACAATTTTTTCGAGTTTCGCATTATACTTTTCTTCATCTCTGGCAAGCCTTTTACGTAACTTCTCTTTCGCTAACTTTTTTTGGGCATAATCATCTCTTTTTTTAACAATACGCTCGATCTCATTTTTTGTTTTATTACGTAAATAAACTTTCTCATCTTTCTGCTTCTTAAGCATTTCAATATCTGTTCTTAGTGTAGCCAATAATTTAGTATTCTGTTTTTTATATGCGATGTAAACTTCTTGGGAGATGATAGATTCTTGAGTTGGTTCATGCGCTTGTTCCATTGCAAATATGATGGAAAATTGTTCGGAGAGTAAAGAGATAAATGCTTGATGTTTTTCTTCCAATGCTTGACTTGTTAAAGTTAGATCTTTTTCAGACTGACTTAATTCATCTTTTAACACTTTATACTGTTGTTCCGATTTTTCTTGGTCAAGTTCAAGCTCATCTAGCTTTTTTTCAAGATACACAATGTCTTTTTCTGCAGATTTTATATCTTTGGCGATCTTACTTAATTGTCTGCTTGCATCTTTTTTAGCAGATGATGTAACAGACAGGTTTTTTTGAGAATCTTTAATCTTCGTGGCTGTTGATGCCCCATAAAGTAACCCTAAAGTAAGAAAACAAATAAGGATGAAGGATCTCACTCCTGCACTCCCTTACTGCTGAATACAACAATGTAAACAGCAACCGTAACTATCAAAACTGAAGAAGCCAACAATATACCTATATCACCAAACTTGAAAAGTACTTCCTGGTTTTCCATCATGATATCTATACCACTTCCTGCAGCCCAGTAAAATTTAGTATAGAAGAAGATAGTAGATACTAAAATAGTTGCAAATATAGCATCTATAAAAGCTACTCTAAAAAGTACACCCGATCTGAGCATTAATGGTGCCCCAAATATTTCCATGACCTGCATACGCTCTTTGTGTGCATATTTCCATATCTCCATTTGTTTGATAATTAAAAAAAGGCTCACTACAGCCATAAAGATAATAAACACTTTCAATATAAATTTAATAAAAGAAAAAAGTCTATAATTGGAATTATAACTACTGCCAAACATCTCAACCTTCTTAATATTGGCATCAGATTCAAGATCTTTTTTAATTTTCTCCACACCTGAAGTATGTAGATATTCATCTAATCCTAGATTATAAAAATAAGGTAAAGCAGCCAATATCTCTTCGCTACTGCTTTTGCTTACACCTTTGGCAACCTCGGAGACAATATCCTCACGTTTAATTTTTTCAGATGTACTGATATGATCATTAAGTGTCTGAAACTTCGATAGTTCCATAGGCTTATGTGTTACCACAAGCATCGAATAGCCTTCTTTCAGTCCTTTTTCATACGTGTTTGTTGTACGCTCAAATACCAGATAAAACTCGATACCTAATAAGATTGCCATGAGTGGCAGTATAAACATAAGATGATTTTTAATGAACTTCATACACACCCTTGCTCTCTAT
>JAPHUJ010000014.1 GCA_026193735.1 Sulfurovum sp. | reverse complement strand
TTTTATGTTGGCTTCTGTCATTTTGACACTGTACGATGATGTTTGTAGGTATGTGTGTGAGACGGATAGCAGATTCTGTTTTATTGACATGTTGTCCGCCTGCACCTGATGCACGGTAGGTATCTACACGAAGGTCTTTGTCTTCGATAGTAATATCAATGTCATCAGCTACTTCCGGAGAAACCATCACAGAAGAAAATGAAGTGTGACGTTTGGCATTAGAATCAAAAGGAGAGATACGTACAAGTCTATGAATACCATTTTCAACTTTGAGGTATCCATAAGCATTTTCACCTTTGATGATGAAAGAGACATCTTTAATACCAGCTTCTTCACCTGCCTGATAGTCAAGTACCTCGACTTTAAAGTCATGCCGCTCGGCCCAACGTAAGTACATACGGTAGAGCATACTCGCCCAGTCTTGTGATTCTGTTCCACCAGCACCGGGGTGTATGGTGACGATGGCATTGGTTCCATCCTGTTCACCACTGAGCATCATCTGCACTTCCAGTGCATTAGTACTTGCCTGTAGGTTCTCTGCATCTTCATAGAGCATTTCTAAAGTATCTTCATCATTTTCTGCTTTGGAAAGTTCAAAATACTCAGAGGCATCGTGTACTGCATCATAGGCACTGTCATAAGTAGCCAAGATGCGTTCTGCTTTGGTTTTTTCCTGAGAGATCTTCCCTGCATTGGCTACATCATTCCAAAAGTCAGGATCTTGCTGCATCTCTTCTATCTCTGTCAGCCTTGCTTGTAACACATCAGGCTTTACAATATTTTTAATGTTGTCCATTTTGATAGTGAGTGATTTGAGTAATTCGCTGTATTCGTATGCATCCATTTTAAAATTGTTCCTTTGTCATTACCAATAATTAGATATGATTTTAGCAAAATATAGTGAAATATGAGGTTAGAGATGGTTATCGTTCGGACAATAGATGCTTTACAGGAAGCAAAAAATGCCTTATCGGGTTCTGTAGGTTTTGTACCTACAATGGGAGCACTCCATAAAGGACATCTCTCACTCATACAACAAGCCAGAAAAGAAAATGAACATCTCATTGTTTCTATTTTTGTCAACCCTACACAGTTTTTAGAAGGTGAAGACTTGGATGCTTACCCACGTAAGGAGGCAGCAGATACAAGAATATGCGAATTGTCAGGTGTAGATATACTCTTTATGCCAACCGTAGATGCCATGTATGAAAAGGATGAACTTCACATAGGTGCACCTGCCATTCGAGGCTACATTCTTGAAGGAGAAAAACGTCCCGGTCATTTTGACGGTATGCTACAAGTGGTCATGAAACTTCTCAATCTTAGTGGCGCAAATAATGCTTACTTCGGGAAAAAAGATGCACAACAGCTTGCACTCATCACTCAGATGGTAAAAAATTATTTTATGGATGTAAAGATCATCCCTTGCAGCATAGTACGTGATGAGAAAGGATTGGCTTTAAGTAGTAGAAATATCTATTTAAATGGAGAAGAAAAAGAAAGAGCTTTGTCTTTGTCCAGATCACTCAAGCGTGCAACCAAAATGGTAATGGCAGGTGAGTTAAATGTGGAAGTCATTAAAAAAGAGATGCTTATCGTGTTGGAAGAGACGGATGAAGTAGAATATGTAGCGATAGTAGACAGAGAATTCAATGCGCTTGACGTTGTGGAGATAGGCAATACTATGATTCTTGTTGCAGCTTGGGTAGGTAAACCCAGGCTTATTGATAATATGTGGATTTAGAGAGAATACGTCTAAAACAGATCTTCAAAAAGTTCCTTTGTTGATCTGTCTTTCGCAGGTGTTGTGTTTATGGGTTTAGGTTTGGGTGTCGCAGGCATTATATTTACGGGTTTAGGTTTAGGTATGGCTTGCATTTTAAAAAGTTCTTTTACCGAAGTTTTGGGTACATTAACCGGTGTTGCTGTCACTTTTTGCTCTTCTACTTTGTGTTTCACTGTTGGTTCTGGTATCACGATAGGCGTAGTTTTTGGTTCCACTTTTATCTCCGGACTGGCTACTTCTAATCCACCTTCTGGTTTAAGATAATCTAACTCTACAAGTATGTCCATAATTCTTCTAAATGTAGGTACAGCAGATTGTGATGCAAAGTATTTATAAGGTTTTTTAGCGCGTATTACTAAAGTTCCGATTGTATATTTGTGACCTTCTTTATCATTTACAAAACCATAAAAGCTACTGTGGTACTCTCTCACATAACGACCATTTTTCGCGATGTGTGCCGTTCCTGTTTTCCCACCTACCTCTAAACCTGGATACTGTGCTTCAACCCCAGTACCTCTTGCAACGACTTCTTTTAAGATGGTTTGTATTTGGTTGGCAGTTTTTTTGCTGACAGCTTGTACATTACCTACTTCTGGTTCCAGGGTATAGTGATTCCCTTTGGCATCCTGAAGATAGTCTACAATACGTGGGGTCATGGCCAAACCATCATTGTTGAAAGCTGAGTATGCTTTAAAGAGTTGCGCAAATGTGATCATCATTCCATAGCCGTATGAGGTATTTGCGAGGTGAAGTTTATGGTTAAGCAAATGCACAGATTTGAGTTGTCCCGGTAGATCACGTGAAAGATCTATCCCTGAAGGTTTTGCAACACCAAATTTGAGCAAGCCGTCTCTAAATTCCTGTCCTGTGAGTCTCCATGCGATTTGAGAAATACCTACATTGGAAGAATGTACGATGATGTCTGTAGCAGTAAGGGAGTCAAACTTGTCGTCATCGGTGATCCAGTGTCTTTTACCTATCTGAAGTCGTCCATTAAAGGTGTTGATCCAGGTATCCGGCGTCACTTTGTTATGGTCCAGTGCTATGGCTAAAGAGATGGGTTTGAGTACAGAACCGGCTTCATACGGGTATTCTGTAAATTTTGGTACAAGTGCAGCAATATCTTTTTGCCTGATATGCGAAGGATCATAACGTTCAGAACTTGCCAGACTCAGTACCTTTCCAGTTTTACTCTCCATAACACCTACTATGATCTCATCGGCATCAATACTGAGTTTCATTTGGTCTATCATGAGTTCAACACGTCTTTGAAGCGCAAGAGGAATATTAAGATGCAGATCCAGCCCATCCACACGTTGCATTTTGATACTGTTTTTGTCATGGATCACTGCACCAACGACATCACGTTTACCTTTAAAGTATCCATTTTTCTTGGAGGTAAGGTGTTTCTCGTAAGAACGTTCAAGACCTTTTTTCCCTGAAGAGCGAGTGTATTTTCCATCACTATTATCTCCCACATACCCTAATATAGGACTCAAAACATCAGCAAGAGGGAAGCGTCTGCTTTCACCATTTTCGATAATATCTAAACCATACACTACTTCTATGCCATTACGGTTTTTGATAGAACGAAAGACGTCCAGTTTCCGGAGTTTATAGGAGAGTGATGTAAGCTGCATTGCGGAGCGCGAATTAATCGTTCTAGAGAGGATAATATTGCCTTTTATCTCTTTGCCTTTACGATTTTTAAATCTTTCAAGAAGATCTTTTTCAGGGATACCGCTATAAATACTAAAGAGTTTGATAAAAAGTGCTTTTTTCTCAGGATCTATGCTTGCACCACGTACCACAGCCTGATAAGTTTTTTCTGAGCTGCTTAGTGTATAATCATCAGCAGAGATGATAGCTCCGCGAAAAGAACGGTCATAAATGGTAGAGTTATGACTGGGAATACGTCTGTCTGAAGAGATGGTTTTAAGTACTGAAGATAAGAAAATTCCCATAGCAAGCAGTAAGAGTAAAAAAAGAAAAGAAATTTTGTTCTTTCTTTGATATATTGCTTTATTTTGTATTTCTTTATTCATTTGCCCCTCTTATAGAATGTAATTTTATCAAAGTTATCTGTTAAATCTGATAAAATACTAATTAATATGGATTATAATTTAATAAAAGAGAATGTAAGATGATAGACAAACCCCTTTTAGCTGGTGTCATGGTACTTTTGACACTTTCACTAGTAATGAGTTATTCTCTTTCTACCTATACTGTGGTACATTTTCATTATGCAGACTTTCACTTTTTTATACGACAGGGTATGGCTGTATTTATAGGATTTGTAACGATGGTGATCTTGAGTAAACTAGATCCTGATAAATGGTTCTCTAGAGTAGGTCTTTTACTGTTTTTTAGCTTTTTTATCTTGATGATAGCGATGCAGTTCCTACCTGCTTCCTTGGTAAATGCGGTAGGAGGTGCCAAAAGGTGGATTCGTGTAGGACCAATGTCCATCGCACCTGTTGAGTTTTTTAAAGTAGGGTTTGTTTTTTTCTTAGCATGGAGTTTCTCTCGTAAATTACTCGATAAAACAAAAATGGGATTTTGGGAAGAAATACGGGCTTTTGCACCTTACCTTTTTGTCTTTCTCGTTGCTGTAGTTATCATTGCTGTCTTTCAAAAAGATTTGGGTCAAGTGGTAGTGCTTGGTGCGACATTGATGGTACTGTTTTTGTTTATTGGCAGTTCATTAAAATTCTTCTTCACATTGCTCTCTGGAGTTTTTGTAGCATTTATAGGACTCATCTTTTTTGCACCTCACCGTATGGCAAGGATCAAAAGTTGGTGGGGAACTGTGCAGGACAGTATACTCTCAGTTTTACCTTTTGAGTCTGTGCAAAATCTACGAATAGAAGTAGGAAAAGAACCTTATCAAATATCTAACTCTCTTAATGCTATTCATAATGGCGGTTTTTTTGGGCAAGGTTTGGGTAATGGTCAGTTTAAATTGGGTTATTTGAGTGAAGTACATACAGACTTTATCTTGGCGGGCATTACTGAAGAATTAGGGTATTTAGGACTTGTTTTTGTAACACTGACGATATTGTTTATAGTATTTCGTATTTTCAAGATCGCTTCAAAAGTGAAAAATCCTATGTATTATCTCTTTTCTATAGGGGTAGGGCTACTTATTGCATTTGCATTTATTCTTAACTCTTATGGTATCTCCGGCATTACACCGATCAAGGGGATCGCCGTTCCATTTTTAAGTTATGGAGGTTCTCATATATGGGCTGCCTGTATCGCTATAGGTATGGTGTTAATGGTATCGAAAAAAGTACCAAGAGACAGCCAAGGACGTATGAGATGAGTATTGTTATGACGGGTGGTGGCACAGGTGGACACTTGGCCATCATTAAAGCAGTAAAGGAACATCTTAAAGAGGAAGAACTTGTTTATATCGGTTCAACCAAAGGGCAGGACAAGCAATGGTTTGAACAGGATGATGACTTTGCATACAAATACTTTTTTGAAACACGCGGTGTCGTAAACCAAGGCCTATTGGGTAAAGTAAAATCTCTTTTTATGAT
>JAPHUJ010000230.1 GCA_026193735.1 Sulfurovum sp. | reverse complement strand
TCCTTACCAACTGAGTATGTGATTAAAGATGTAGATGCCTTTTATGAGCATTTCTTTTTAGACAAAAAAAGTGCCAGAGGGAGTATCAAGTTCATCTTACCTCAAGGTATGGGTAACTACAAAATGGTATCTGACATCGATGAGAGTGTCGTTAAAAAAGTACTTCGTAGTTTTGGAGAAGACAGATGAATTTCAAAAATATAATTTTAGTCCTTTCTCTTTTATCTGCCAGTTTGGTTTTTGCTGAACCAGCTTTCGATGGATCAGCTGTTAATAAGTCAATCTTAGAACAAAACAATACCATACTGGCAATTGAAGACGTAACCCCTCTCGACACTCAAAAGATAAATCCACTTCTTATTCAAAAAGAAAAGCTGGAAAAAGAACTTAGTGAAAATAATATCTGGTCAAAGATCTACAGTAATTATCATACGTACAAAGAACTTGAAAAACAAAATACTGCAATCGATGCGAATATAAAACGTTTAAAAAATATGAAAGTATTAACAAAAAAACAAAAGCAGCAGTTAGAAAGAGATCAAGAGATCAAAATGACTCTTCTTGGTAAACTCCAACTACTTAAAGAGTATGAAAAAGATCCTTTTGAAAAGTTTTTAACACCTACTGCTATTGACACTGTACCCAAAGTAGAAAATCCTTTTGCCGTGATCGGCGCACTCTCTTATAGAGAAAAACTCCAATCAGATATAGAAGAATACAATAACAGATATACTTCTCTAGAGTATGTTGTGGAAAAATTTAAAGAAAAACAGATCATTCTCCAAGAGCTATTAAATTTGGATCCTCAAAACAAAGACTATATTGATGCACTGAAAGATACAGAAGATCAAATTAAAACATTCTTACCTGTTTTAGAGATATTTAAAACAACAAAAAATGTATATAGTAAAAAAATTGAGGAAATAAAACTCAACATCAAAAATGATGTTCAAAGAGAGATAACAAGAACCGTCACTATAGGGGCGATCATCCTCTTTTTTATCTTTCTTTTATTCTTTATTAAATATTTGGTTAAAAAATATATGTCAGAACATGAGCTTTTTTACAGCATCAACAAAGCACTTAATATCTCTTTTGTAACCATTTTAATTTTAACCTTGCTGCTTGCCTATATAGAAAATGTGAGTTATCTTGTCACTATTTTGGGTTTTGCCTCTGCGGGTATCGCAATCGCCATGAAAGACTGGTTTATGTCACTTATGGGTTGGGTTACCATCGTCATAGGGGGAACTATTCATGTAGGTGACAGAGTTAAATTTATGAGAGGTAACATAGAATACATTGGAGATATTGTTGATATCTCTATGCTTCGCATGACTATGCATGAAGATGTTACACTTACGGCTTATATGCATAATCGCAGAGCCGGACGTATTATCTTTATACCAAACAACTATATATTCACAGATATGATCGCCAATTATTCTCATGCAGGGCTTAAAACAGTCTGGGATGGTATCGATTTTATGATTACTTTTGATTCTGATATTCATAAAGCTGCATCTATAGCTAAAGAAATTACTCGAAAATACTCCAAAGGGTATACCGATATCACTAGAAAACAGCTTAATAAACTCAGAAGTCAATATAGTATCAAAAACACCAATGTTGAACCTCGTATTCTAACTTTTATAGAACCCTACGGGATGAAGATATCAGCATGGTATTTGACAAACTCTTATGCAACACTGACACTAAGAAGTACTATATCTGCTGAAATCATCTCACGTATTCAGTCAGAAGAGAATATTCATCTTGCCTTTCCTACACAGTCTATCTATGTCGATAAGGATGTACGCAAACCTGTGCCAGACAATGAAGACACACCGGTACAAGGAACACTCATATAATGCAAAAAAAAGTCTACTTTAAAACGTTCGGATGTCGTACAAATCAGTTTGACACACAAGTAATGATGTCCAAATTGAAAGATTATGAGCTTACAGATAATGAACTTGTCTCAGACATTATTGTTGTTAATTCCTGTACCGTCACTAATGGAGCAGACTCTTCTGTACGTACCTACATATCATCTGTGCAACGTAAAAATCCAGATGTAAAGGTAGTTCTTGCCGGCTGTGGATCACACTCTAAAGGTGAGTCTCTATTTGAGGACAAAAAAGTATTTGGAGTCATAGGGCACTCCGAAAAAGAAAATATCAATGCTGTACTTAAAAACGAGCAACCATTTTATCAGATAGGTGACCTGGAACATATAGACTCCACCATTGTTGAAGAGTTTGTCGGCAAGAGCAGGGCTTTCATCAAGATCCAAGAGGGGTGTGACTTTAGATGTTCATACTGCATTATACCTGCTGTACGCGGTAATGCACGATCTCACAAAGAAGAGACCATCTTGGAACAGATAAGCAAGCTTGCTTCAAATGGGTTTGGAGAGTTTATCCTTACTGGTACTAACGTAGGAAGTTACGGCCAAGACCACAACACTTCCATGGCAAAGTTACTTAAAAAAATGAGCATGATACGTGGTGTAAGGCGTATACGCATAGGAAGTCTTGAACCTATACAGATAGACGATGAATTTATGGAATTGCTAAACGAACCTTGGATGGCAAGACATATGCATATTGCCTTACAGCACACCAGTGACAAAATGCTCAAACTGATGAATAGACGAAATGAATATAAAACAGACCTGGAACTTTTTAGAAAAATTGCAGATCAAGGATATGCTTTGGGTACGGACTACATCGTTGGACATCCAGGTGAAGATGACAAGGAATGGGCTGAAGCGATATCCAG
>JAPHUJ010000237.1 GCA_026193735.1 Sulfurovum sp. | reverse complement strand
GCACCAATTGTGATTTGACATTTGACATTACTGTACCTACTCCCTTTATACTCATGTTACGTCCACGCAGTGGAGCGAATCAATGGATAGCATCTGAAGAATACAAGATCGTGCCTAGTGTTCCAGTGTCGGAATTTACAGATATCTACGGTAATCTCTGTCAGAGGCTCATCGCTCCATCTGGTACTTTTTCTATACACACTACTGCAGAAGTGATGACATCGGATCATGTTGATCAAGCTCCGGGTGCATCTTTCGTTGAGATTCAAAATTTACCTGAGAATGTGCTCATGTATCTATTGCCCAGTCGTTACTGTGAGGCAGACCGATTTAGTCATATGGCTGCCGAGATCACAGCAGATGCACTTTTAGGATATGATCAGGTGAGTACCATCACAGCATGGTTAAGAAAAACCATCCGTTTTGAGCCCAATGCAAGCGATACTCTGGTTTCAGCTATAGAAGTCAACGAAAGACGATCCGGTGTGTGTCGAGATCTTTCGCATCTTGGTATCGCCATGTGTCGCAGTCTTAGTATCCCTGCGCGAATGGTTGTGGGCTATCTTCATGGTCTGGAGCCCATGGATCTGCATGCCTGGTTTGAAGCGTATGTGGGTGATCGCTGGTATGCATTTGATGCTACACAAGCCCACATGAAAGGTGGCTATGTAGCCATAGGTTATGGTCGTGATGCAGCAGACGTTGCCATTTACAATCAGTTTGGACCTGCCGTATATTCTACTGTACAATATGTCTGTGTAGAACAGATAAGTAGCAAAAACACTTCTATGTCAGGATAAATATGAAACGCTATAAAATTATTCACCGTACCTATTATAACTATACAGATACTGTGACACTCGGGGCACATCATTTACTCTTGCGCCCTAGAGAAGATCATGAACTCCGTATTGAATCTTTTGTTTTAAAGTGCACGCCTGAGGCTAAAATATTTTGGCACCGTGATGTAGAAGACAATTCAGTTGCAATAGCCAATTTTAATCAGCCTACACAGAAGCTTTTGATCGAGAGCGAAGTGATCATTCAACAATACAATGAAAATCCTTTGGATTTCATGGTAGCTGATTATGCTATTTACTACCCTTTTGAATACGAGTCTTCTGACAGATTTCTACTTTCACCCTACATGGTATTACCCGATGAAGAAACCCGCATACTTTTGAATGATTGGATCTTTAATGTATGGAAAACAAGTGACGTTATTCAAACCTATACACTATTACAAAAACTTGCTGCATACATCTATCACACATTCATTTATAAGGTGAGAGAAGAACCCGGAGTACAGACTGCGAAAGAAACACTCTCTCTTAGCTCTGGATCTTGTCGTGATTTTGCTCTACTTTTTATGGAAGCAGTCAAGTGTTTAGGCTTGGCCTCACGTTTTGTAAGTGGTTATCTTCATGCACCACTCATGTCCGCTCAGATCGGTTCTACACATGCATGGGCTGAAGTCTACATACCTGGTGGAGGATGGAAAGGATTTGACCCTACCATTGGAGATATTGTCGGAATGGACCATATTCCGGTGGCAGTAGCAAGATTAGCAGAATCTGTACCTCCTGTAGCAGGTTCTTACGCCGGTTCAGCTGAGTCAAATCTGGATGTAGGTGTTTGGGTAAGCCAGTGTTAAAGATGTAATGTATTAAAACTTAAGCAGTCAAAATCATTTAACATAGGGTTTTGAATGCTATAATACATTCATTCATTTACCAAGTAAAAAGTGTTCTTCATATAATAGGAACCTATATTCATTATACCAAAGGAAAAACCATGGCATTAAAAGTTGTACTCTCGCATAAAACGCATTATAAATATGACAGACCTATATCCCTTTCACCTCATACTATTAGGCTTCGCCCTGCACCGCACAGCCGAACACCCATTGATGCCTACTCTATGAAGATAACACCGGAAAATCATTTTATTAACTGGCAACAGGATCCTTATGGAAACTATGTGGCACGAATTGTATTTCCTGAAAAAGTAACAGAATTCGGTATTGATGTAGAAGTGATTGCTGATCTGGTTTCCATCAATCCTTTTGATTTTTTTGTTGAAGAATATGCTGAACAATTTCCTTTTGTATACAAAGATGAGTTAGCCACAGAACTCACACCCTATCTTGAAGTCACCGAAAAAGGAAAAAAACTCAAAAAATTCATTAAATCACTTGATCGTAAAGAACGTAAAATTAATGATTTTTTAGTGTATCTTAATACAGAAATTTATAAATACCTAAACTACACTGTGCGTCTTGAAGCAGGTGTACAAACATGTGAAGTGACATTGGATAAAAAACTTGGAAGCTGTAGAGACTATGCCTGGCTTTTTGTTCAAGTACTAAGAACACTTGGACTTGCTGCAAGATTTGTATCTGGGTACCTTGTACAGCTTAAAGCAGATGAAAAATCACTTGATGGGCCAAGCGGTCCTGAAGAAGATTTTACAGATTTGCATGCATGGACCGAAGTCTATCTACCTGGAGCCGGGTGGGTTGGGCTTGACGCTACCAGTGGTTTGTTTGCAGGAGAAGGGCATATCCCTCTTGCCTGTACAGCACACTTTGAAGGTGCCCACGCTATTGAAGGGTTAAGTGACAAATGTGAAACAGAGTTTGAATTTTCAAATACGGTCACGCGTATATTTGAATCTCCAAGAGTGACAAAACCCTATCGTGATGATCAGTGGGAGGCTATCAATGCTTTGGGTTATGAAGTAG
>JAPHUJ010000193.1 GCA_026193735.1 Sulfurovum sp. | reverse complement strand
TACTTTCAGGGATCTGGTCTGCTTCTGCTTTAATTTCCTGTAGTCCCAAGAAGTCTACATCTGCTTCGTCTATCCACTTGAGTGCTTCTTTTTTCTCTACTGCTCTGATCCCATTAACATTCCATGATATAAAGGTAAGTGTACTACGACTCTGCATTTAGTGCCTCCCTGCTTTGAGTTTTACATAAATCATTTAGTGATTTATTGCACTGCGTTTTAACGCTTGTAACTCTTGTCATATAAATCCTTAATTATTTAGATAGAATAATACCAAAACAGACTTCAAACAAAAGGTAATTCATGGCACAAGAAGACAAAGAACGCTGGAATGAAAAATACCAGAACAATGAGATCCCAGATGAACCCATAAAACTTGTCAGAGACTATGCTTCACTCGCTACAGGAAAGCAAGCGCTTGACATCGCCTGTGGTATGGGACGTCATAGTAAGTACTTGGCTTCCCTTGGTTTTGAAGTTGATGCACTGGACATCTCTTCTGTTGCTCTGGCACAACTAAAAAATATACCCAATATCCATACCATAGAAGTAGATTTTGATACCTATACCCTTCCAAAAGAGAAGTACGACCTTATCGTGTGTACATACTTTTTAGAACGTAAACTGTTTCCTCAGATGATAGATGCACTAAAACCAAATGGACTTATACTCATGGAAACATTTTTATATCATCCTGATAACGAAAGAATACCGTCCAACCCTGTATTTTTGCTCAATGAAGGTGAACTTGAAGCAACTTTTGATGAGAAGTGTGAACTGCTACACATACCTGAGTTTTGGGATGAAGATTATTTAGGGTATAAAACGATGAAAACATCCATGGTTGCAAGAAAAAAAAGTGGTGGGATGACCGATGAAGACTTTTGGGCTTAGCTTGTAAGCTAATCCCTGTAAAGATCAATTTACAATACTTACAGGTGTACCTTTACGTACATTTTTGAAAATCGTTCTTGAAACTTTGTATGGAAGTCTAATACAACCATTACTACCAGGGTATCTTTTTACATATTTACTTGCATGGAGACCTATACCACCACTTGTAAGTCGCATCCAATTTTTAAGTGATGCACCTACATATTTAGCTTTCTCGCCTCTGTATTTTCTTCTATCACCTTTATACACTAACTTTTTACCACGATACATTTTACCAAAGATGCTAGAACGTTTATCTACGATTTTTTCTTTGATACAGAACGTTCCTTTGGGTGTACTTTGATTTCTAATAATTCCAGTGTTTGGCTCAAGCTTTCTTTTTGCTCCTGTTGTACAAGGAGCACATAGTGCTACGTTACCATTTACATAAAGTCTAACTCTTTGTTCCGAGATATCAACTTTTAACTTTGTATTTTTTCCATTTGCTTGACTGAGTAGCTTTTTATCTTCGTAAATACTGTAACTTTTTCTAAGATCAGTGTGCTTTCTAAAATCGGTATAACTATTGTACTTCATGAGTTTTACATGTTTGACTTTTTTATCTTTAGGAAATTTAATATTTTTTGAAATTTTATCAAGTTTGGATTTGCTCTCTTTTCCCACCCACCCATCAGTATGAGTAAGCCCATAATATTTTTGAAAAACAATAACTGCTTCTTTAGTATTGTCCCCCCACTTACCATCAATATTAAGTTTCGCCTTAATATTTTTATCTCTGTTTAAAGTAATTTGTAGGTTTCTAACACTGTTAAAATCATTTGTACATTTATGAGTAGCAGTACCTTCACACATGTCATCATGGGTTTTAAAATAGTTTTTTGCATTTGCCATAGATACAAGGATGAGTAGAGTCAGTAGTATTTTGATAAGCTTCATATAGTCTCCGAAAATAGTGTGATGGAGATTTTAACGTTTTACCGTTAATCAATAATAAATCCTGACTTAATCTTGACTTAAAAGATCAATGATGAAACAAGCCCTATAAGTCCGCCAAAAATACCGCCCCACACTACTAGCCAGCCCAAATGTTCTTTGATTAGTTCCTGGACCAATTCTTTGACCATCTTAGGAGTTAGCTCTTCAAGCCGTCTTGTAATGAGTCCTTCCACTGAGGCTATCATGTCCTCACTCAAAGCTGAACTTTGTATGTGATGGTCAAGCTGTGCTTTAAATGCAGAAGAAGAGACTATGGCGCTTACTGCACTTTTAAGCTTGCGTGAAAAAGGCTCACGTAAGCCTTCTAAAGCTTCTTCTCCGCCAAACATAGAGATGGCTCCACCGAACTTAGACTCCATAACTGTTTTAGAAAGTGCAGTAAAAGCAGGAGAAAAGTCTGCCTCTTCCACTAACGGTGTAAGGTCGATCTTCTGCTCTTCTTTTGCAAAAAAGTCTCCTAGCTGTTCTTTGGTAAAAAACTGCTTCATGATCATATTTTTGATGGAGACTTTAAAAGTATCGAAGTTTTTTTCTATCACCCCGGAACCATAAAGCAATGGTACTTTTTCAAACAACATATGGATGGCAAGTTGGTTAGTGATAGC
>JAPHUJ010000114.1 GCA_026193735.1 Sulfurovum sp. | reverse complement strand
TGTGACTTCCAATTCTGGATCGACGGATGTACTTGAAGCCTTGGGTATCAACTTGGATCTTACTATAGAAAACAAAATTAAGATGCTTGAAGAGACAGGTTTCTGTTTTTTCCCGGCAACGGATCATCATCCTGCGATGAAACACATTATGCCTATACGTAGATCTATAGAACATAGAACTATATTTAATATACTTGGACCACTTACAAACCCTGCAGGAGCACAAAAATATCTTTTGGGTGTTTTTGACCCTTCATACATTAAACGTATGGCAGATGCTCTACTTGAACTTGGGGCAAAACGTGCCTATGTGGTTAGCAGCCATGACGGTATGGATGAGATATCACTTGCCTGCAACTCTTCTTTTGCCTATCTAGAGTCAAACCGAATTTCTGAAGGTGAGATAAACCCGGAGATATTTGGATTTAAACTTGCACCCAAAGAGTCTATTTTGGGTGGAGATGCTGCGTTTAATGCGCAGATCACTAGAGATATATTTTCAGGAAAAGAGCAGGGTGCTAAAAGAGACATTGTTCTTCTTAATGCTGCTTTTGCACTTTTTGTAGATGGCAATGTACGTGACATAGAAGAAGCAATAGAAATAGCTAAAAGTGGACTTGAGAGCGGAAAAGCCAGTGAGCATTTAAACCTTATGGCTAAGGTGAGTCAGCAGTTGGCAGGCAGTAAATAGCAGTGAAAGAGATAATCGCATCATTAAATGAACTGGATAAAGTAGTACAGTATTTAGAAGAAGTTCTCCCCTCTAATGCTATTGTCTTTTTACGAGGTGACCTGGCCGCGGGGAAAACGACACTTACGCAAGCTATAGCAAAAGCCAAAGGGATAGAAGGAGAAGTCACTTCTCCGACTTTTTCCTTGCAGCAATGTTATGGTGCAAAAGATGGCAGCAGTCTGTATCATTATGACCTTTATCGCTTAGATCATGAAGAATTTATGCAACTGGGGCTTTTTGAAGAGTTTGAAAAACAGGGATGGCATATGGTAGAGTGGGGGTCTGATGAACTTAAAGCCTTTTTAGAAGGTGTAGGTTATAATGTTGCAACGATAGACATAGAACCCCATGAAAATAGTAGAATTTACAGGATAGAAGCATAATGCATACACTTGAAGCCAAAAGCCTTGCTAAAACCATTAAAAAAACAAAGATCGTACATGATATCTCTTTATATGTGAAGAGTAAAGAGATCGTAGGGCTTCTTGGTCCAAACGGTGCGGGAAAGACCACTTCCTTCTACATGGTATGCGGATTGACAGATGCTACAGAAGGTCAGGTTTTTTTAGATGGTGAAGATGTCACCAAATTACCTTTAAGTGCCCGTGCACAAATGGGCATAGGGTACTTGCCTCAAGAGTCCAGTATCTTTAAAGACCTTACGGTAGAAGAAAACCTGCTCATCGCAGCAGAAGCTTTGAATCTTGACAAAGAGAAGATCTATCCGCGTATAGAAAAACTACTTGAGATCTTCAACATAGAACCTATACGTTCCCGTTTGGGGATACGCCTAAGTGGTGGTGAAAGAAGACGTGTTGAGATAGCAAGAGCTTTGGTAGGAGAACCAAAATTCTTACTCTTGGATGAACCTTTCGCAGGGGTTGATCCTATAGCAGTGCTGGACATACAAAATATCATCAAACAACTTGTAGACTTAGATATGGGTATCCTCATTACCGACCATAATGTACGTGAAACACTAGGCATCTGCGATAGAGCATATGTGATGCGAAGCGGTGAAATGTTTGCCACAGGTACCAGTGATGAAATCGCCAATGATGAGAATGTACGTAAGCATTACCTCGGTGAACACTTTACACTTTAATTTAATAGGACGGCAAATGGGCAAAGCCCATCTTTCCTACGCTAACGCTGAGTTCTATTCAGCATAATGCTCACGCACCTAGGTGCTTAAAAAAGAAAAATATGAATAAAGCTCTACAAGAAGTAAAAGCCCTTTTGGATAAAGAAGCAAAAGTTAGAAATAATGCTTCTGAAATCTCTTATGAAAAACCAGACCCGCTTCTCATCGCATCACCATACAAAGATGAATCTATAGCGCTGATCTGCGCCTTATTTGCCTATGGTAACGCGGGGCTTATCGTTAAATTTTTGCAGAGTTTGGATTTTTCTTTGTTAGAATCCAGTGAAAAAAAGATAAAAAAAGTACTCTCTTCTCATTATTATCGTTTTCAAAACAGTGAAGATGTAGCAGGACTTTTCATTGCATTGAAACGCTTAAGATCGGAAAACAGTATTGAAAATATTTTCTATAGCGGTTATAAAAATGAAGAAAATATTTTAGATGGTTTATGGTGTTTTATAGAGACTTTACAAGCTGTTTATCCTAGAGAAAGCCGAGGATATAGTTTTTTAGTGGGTTCAGTACCTAAAAAAGTAACTTCTGCAGGAACCTATAAACGTTATATGATGTACTTACGATGGATGGTCCGAAAAGATACGTTAGATATGGGATTATGGTCAAAAATAGATAAAAAAGATCTGCTCATGCCTTTAGATACACATACATTTCAT
>JAPHUJ010000240.1 GCA_026193735.1 Sulfurovum sp. | reverse complement strand
CGTCATGCAAATGGTGAACTTGATGCACAGATAGAATGTGTCATTGCAAATCATGATACCCTTGAGACCTTTGTACGTAGATTTGACATCCCTTTCTTTCATATTCCAGCCGACGGTATGACAAGAGAGGAGCATGAGGGACATGTGATGAAGCTTGTTGATGAATTTGAGTTTGATTATATCGTTCTGGCAAAGTATATGCGTATACTTACTCCGAATTTTGTAAAAGCATATCCACAGCAGATCATCAATATTCATCACTCTTTTCTCCCGGCATTTATAGGAGCGAACCCATACAAACAAGCTTTTGACAGGGGTGTAAAGATCATCGGAGCTACGGCGCACTTTGTAACAGATGATCTAGATGAGGGACCGATCATTGCGCAAGATGTTATTCCTGTAAATCATCGTCTTACATGGAGAGATATGCAAAAAGCCGGGCGAGATGGTGAAAAGATAGTACTTTCGCGTGCCTTGGCACTTGTATTTCATGACAGAGTATTTGTCAATGGCAATAAAACGGTAATATTTTAGACTATGTTTAACATTGTATTGGTAGAGCCACAAATCCCGCCTAACACAGGTACTATAGGTCGGCTTTGTGTCAATCTTGGAGCGACTTTGCATCTCATAAAACCACTTGGATTTGATATAGATGACAAAGCAGTTAAGCGTGCAGGACTTGATTATTGGAAAGACTTGGACCTCGTTGTATGGGAAAGTTTTTCAGAATTTTTAGCTAAACATCCTATAGGTGAAAATTCACACATGGCAACCACAAAAACAGACAATATTTATTTTAATGCAGCGTTTAAAAAAGATGATTATATTCTGTTCGGTTCTGAGACCAAAGGCATAGATGAAAAAGTATTGCTTGCCCATCCGGATAGATGCATTACTATTCCTATGGGTGGAAAAGGCAGAAGTCTAAATCTTGGTGTGAGTGTAGGTGTTGTCATCTATGATGCATTGCGCCAAAACTATGAAGGCTTTGAAAAAATCACCATCGCTAATACATTGGAGAATTAAGATGTTATTTGGAGATATACTTTACGTCATCGCTATTTTTTTGTTTGTATTTCTGACGTTTGGCATTGTCAGAAATTATTATAAAAATAAATTTGACGATAATGGTAGACGGATTGATATGATTGATGAAAATGAAAAAGAAGATTTGAAAAAAGACTAACCCCTCATTTACCAACATTTGGATAAAATAAAAACTATTATTATTCGCATAGGATCACCTAAATGACACAAGCCCTACTTATCGAGATCGGTGTAGAAGAACTACCCGCTATACCACTACTTAAAATCGTATCTAACATAGAAAAATCTTGGAAAAATATACTTGAAGAGTACAAGCTTTCTTGTGACTTTGAGTTTGTCTATACACCTAGAAGACTTGTTTTAAAGCATAGTGCAATGCCACTGGCTCAAGCTGACAGTACAGTGGAACTCATGGGTCCTCCCGTGCAGGCTGCTATCAAAGATGGTGAACCTACTCAAGCAGCGCAGGGATTTGCCCGTAAATGTGGTGTGGATTTTGAAGAACTTAGTCGTGCAGATAACAATGGCAGAGAAGTACTTTATTTTAAAAAAGAAGAGAAGGGTGCAGAGACTATTTCCCTTCTTCAAGAGATGCTGGGTAAATGGGTAGCTTCTATGTCATTTGGAAAGATGATGCGTTGGGGATCAAGAACGGATGAGTATATCCGTCCTATCAGATGGCTTCAAGTGAGACTGGGTGATACCTCTGTGCCTGTGGAACTTTTTGGTATAAGCTCAGATACAAAAACGTATGTACATCGTATGGTCACTTATGATGCAGTAGAAGTTCCTAACATAGATGCTTACGAAGGTATATTGAAAGAGTGTGCAGTGATGTTACATCCTGAAGACCGTGAAGCGAAGATCTTGGCTGAATTTGATGCTTTGGAGTCAGAGTACGGCATCGTTATCGAGAGAGACAGAGCGCTCATCTCTGAAGTGGTAGCTATCACGGAGAATCCTAAAGCACTTGTGGGAACTTTTGATGCACTTTTTCTGGAACTTCCACCTGAAGTTATCATCACTTCTATGAAAGAACACCAGCGTTATTTTCCGGTATTTGAACACGGGAAGATAGCCAATAAATTTGTAGTAGTAAGTAATGCATATACAGATGATTACAGTAAAGTAATAGCAGGAAATGAACGTGTACTTAAGCCACGTTTGGCAGATGGACTCTTCTTTTACAAAAATGACTTGAAAAATGGACTTAGTGTAGATGGACTTGAAAAAGTACAGTTCATTGATGGTCTTGGTTCACTTGCAGATAAGATCACAAGAGAAAAGAATATCGCCATCAGATTACTGGCTCTTTATATGGACAGAGTAGAGTCTGGAACAGGGCAAAGTTCTGCAGCACTTGAAAAAGCCATGGACAAGGCAGTCAACCTTGCAAAAGCGGACCTTACGAGCGAAATGGTGTACGAATTTACAGAACTGCAGGGGCTTATGGGGTATTACTATGCCAAAGCACTGGGTGAAGAAGAACTTGTTTATAACGCAATAAAAGAGCAGTATATGCCAGTAGGGGAAGGTGCAGAGCTTCCAAGTTCTGTGTTTTCGTCCATCGTTGCCATGAGCATCAAACTGGACACACTTTTTGGACTCTTTAGTGTTGGGAAGATCCCAACAGGTTCTAAAGATCCATTTGCTTTACGTCGTGCTGTAAATGGAATTGTACGTATTGTGACAGAGTATGATCTAAGTTTTAATATTGACGATATTATTACGCTGCTCAAAGGCAGTTATGATGACTTTGATACTAATCTCTTAAGTGAATTCATTATAGAACGTATCAATAAATCCCTAGATGCAAACCCATCTGTTATCGCAGCAGTGCTCGCTTCAGGTGAAAGAGATATCAATGAGATAGCTAAAAAAGTGTCTGCACTGAATGACATCGTAAGTAATGATGCCTTTAAAGAGCAGTTCTCTACCTTCAAACGTGTAGCAAACATTTCTAAAGATCTAGATTTAGAGTTAAGCTTGGAGATAGATATCGCATTGTTTAAAGAAGATGCTGAAGTCACACTTTATAATGCTTACGAAAAAGTCATCAATGCTACATACCATGATTATAAACAAGAGCTAGAGGCCCTTTTTGGACTCAAACGTGAACTTGATAGTTATTTTGATGATGTGCTGGTCAATACTGAAGATAAAGTGTTGAAGGTTAATAGGTTAAATACTATTGGGTCTGTATATAAGACATTTAGAAATATTGCGGATATAAAAGAGATCTCGGTTTAGATATCATGTCTAAAACCTACGATACTATCATCATCGGAGCAGGTATCGCAGGTGCATCTACAGCACATGTCCTTACGCAAAAAGGTCAAAAAGTTTTAGTGCTGGATAAAAGAGGTATTGCTTCTGGTGGGTCAGGTGCAGCCGGGGCTTTTGTTTCTCCTAAGATCGGCAAAGGTTCTTCTCTTCAAACGCTCACGAACGAAGCTTTCTCTTTTGCTAAAGACTTTTATCTTTCTACTTGTCCGCAATTCTTTCACCAAACGGGTGTGATACGCATACCTAAAGATGAGATGGATGCTCAAAAGTTTTCAGAGTATGAACCTTTCAATGAAAACACCTATGAAAATTACAGTAAAGAAAAACTTCGTATTTTAGGTATTAATGCTGAGTTTGAAAGTTTTTATTTCCCTGAAGCAGGGGATTGTGATGCTAAAGAAGTATGTCAATATCTGTTGAGAAATATTGAGGTTGTAGAGTATGAAGTTACAGAGACAAGCCAAGAAGATGGTTTATGGCATCTGGGTGAATATAAAGCAAAAAATCTTCTGTTAGCAACAGGGTATGAGAGTAACTTGGCAGACTTGCGTTACATGGGCATTAAAGGTACTTGGGGTACAAGAGGGGACTTTAGCTCTTCTTTGTCTTTAGATGTCAGTATGCATCAGTCCATGTCTATAGGAGCCAATGTAGATGGCGTCATCAAACTTGGGGCTACTCATGAAAAAGAAATAAAAGATCCTCTGCCTTGTCAAGAAGCACAAGCCTTGCTTCTAAAAGAAAAAGCTTCTTCTCTGATAACTACTTCAGACCTGGAACTTAAAAAAGTTTTCTGCGGTATGAGGGCAGGGTCCAAAGACTACTTTCCCCTTGTAGGTAAGGTCATAGATGTATCTTATATGTTGGAAACCTATCCTGCCATAGTAAGAGGATCAAAACCTGAAGTCAAATATATAGATAACTTGTTTGTTTGTAATGGTCTAGGTGGCAGAGG
>JAPHUJ010000336.1 GCA_026193735.1 Sulfurovum sp. | reverse complement strand
ATCCAATACTATCGTAGATGAAGAAGTGATAGAAGAACCTGCACTGCCTAAAGAGGGGATCTTTGCACATATGGACAGAAATGACGATTAAAGAAGGGCTGTCCTGGGCTAAAGAACAACTCCAAGAGGCTTGTGAACGTCCAGCTTTTGAAGCAGAACTACTCTTGGCCTATCATCTTGGAAAAGACCGTACGTATTTATTGACACATGATATGGATATTTTTGCTGATGTGAATGCTTTTCAAAAACTTATCCAAAGAAGAGCTGTTCATGAACCTTACGAATACATCGTAGGATCAGCCAGTTTTTATGACATTCATTTAGATGTTGAAGAGGGGGTACTTATACCCAGACCTGAGACTGAGATACTTATAGACTTGGTCGCAGAGATCATAGAAAAAGAAAATATCACTAGAATGGCTGAAATAGGTATAGGGTCTGGTGCCATCTCTGTGATCTTGGCGCGTAAGTTTCCCCATCTTCATATTATTGCTACAGATATTTGTGATACTCCACTTAAAGTAGCAGGAAAAAACATTGAGACTTTTGGTCTGAGTAAGCAGATAGAATTACGTAAGTCTAACCTTATTGATGCGGTACCAGAAGTTTTGGAATTGGTTGTTTCCAACCCCCCTTACATTGCGGAAGATTTTTTACTTGAATCCAATGTGATTGACTATGAACCAAAAGAAGCACTTTTTGGTGGAAGAATGGGAGATGAATTACTCAAACAGATAATCTTGGATGTGAAGGACAGAGGTATCAAATACCTTGCCTGTGAGATGGGCTATGATCAAAAAGAACCACTACAAGACTTTGTTAATAAAATCGGAGTAAAATACATAAAATTTTATAAAGATCTGGCAGAGTTTGACCGTGGGTTTATACTCAAATTTTAATTAGGATGTAAAAGCATGAATAAATATTTTAGAATGACAACAATGACATATCTCATACTCTTAAGCACAATGCTTGGGGCAGGGCTTTTTGCCGGCATCGTAGTAGCACCGGTTACATTTCATACAGAACAATGGCTGGGTGCTGAGATTTTAACACAATTTCAAGAAGGTCAGATAATGACAGAGAACTTTTTGAGACTCTCTTATTTGGTCAATATAATACTTGTTGCTGTAGTGCTTTATGAAGGTTATAAATTTAAAAAATTTGAAAGAGATACCGTGACACAAGTGGCGACATTCTTTGTGTTGGTAACAGGATTACTTTTTTCCCAGTATTATATTCCAGATATTATTACAATGCAAGAGCAGGGTGTAGAGATGACAAAGTCTATAGCGTTCATAAATACGCATAAAGGAAGTGAAATAAATTTCAAGATCTTTTCTTTGGCATTGTTGGTACTTATCATACAAAATATGCGTAAGGCATGTAAGTAGTGAGTATGAGTGAAGTTCTAGAACATCCCTTCAAACCTATTGTATTTAAAAATACACAAACATTGATATTGGGTTCCTTCCCCAGTATTCAATCTTTTGAAAAGAATTTTTATTATGCACACCCGCGCAATCAATTTTGGAAAATTCTCGAAAATATTACCACCTATCCGGTGATCAACCGTGACCAAAAAATCTGGTTACTTAAAGAGTCTAAGTTGGGACTTTGGGACATGGTAAAAGTATGTAGTCGAGACAACTCTCTTGACAGTTCTTTGGAAAATGAAGAGGTCAATGACTTAGTCACTTTTTTAGAAGATCATCCTAGTATTACTAAATTGGCTTTTACAGGGAAAAAAGCAGAAACACTTTTTAAAATACATTTTCCACAGCTTAGCATAGAAACAGTCTATCTGCCTTCACCTTCAGCCGCTTATGCAAAGATGACGTTCGAGCAAAAAGTAGCCGAGTATAAAAAACAGTTAGGATACAGTTAATGGCAGTTTGGGCTATAGGTGATATACAAGGATGCTACAATTCCTTTAGAGAGCTACTGGAAAAGATAGACTTTGATGTAAAGCAAGACAAGCTTTGGATAGCTGGAGATTTAGTAAATAGGGGGGAAGGTTCACTTGAGACATTGGAATATCTATATAGTATAAAAGAAAATGTTGAGATCGTTTTGGGAAATCATGACATTACCTTAATAGCGGCTTACTATGGGATCAAAAAATCCAATCCGACTATTGATCCTATACTTAAATCACCGGAAGCTAAAAAGCTCATAGATTGGCTTAGAGGACAAAAGTTTTTACATGTGGATTATCAACTTGGATTTTGTATGGCTCACGCCGGTATCTCACCTGAGTTTGATTTGGGCATGGCTATGATGTATGCTAAAGGCGTGGAAGAGAAATTACAAAGCGATCATGCTGGAATTTGGTTGGAACAGATGCTTCGTAAAGGGAGTAATCGTTTTAACAGAGAGGCAAGCCTTATAGATATTGACCGTTATATTGTGAGTGCGTTTACACGTATGCGTTTTTGTTATGGTGATCATAGGCTTGATTTTGACCAAAAAGGTGCACCTACGGATGAACTAAGAAAAAAAGGATTGAAACCTTGGTTTGAGTGCAAAGATCGTAAAGATATTGATCTGCGTATTATTTTTGGTCATTGGTCAACATTAGGACTTTACGAAGATGAACATGTGTTGGCTTTAGATACCGGATGTTTATGGGGTGGTCAACTTACCGCTGCGCGTATTGACAGTGATGAAATTGAAATAGTTTCTATAGATTGTGCAAAAAAAGAATTGACAAAAAAAGATGAAAGTGAAGTAGAAAGACCTACTTCACAAGATGCCCCACAAATTTAGACATATTATCTAAAAAAAGAGACGATATTTAGTAAGATATTCAATGCTAAAACCTCTCTTTATACCCATATTTTCCAAAGCCTTCATGAAGGTTTAGGCGTTTCCTTAAACTTTTTGGTGTCATCATATTACGTTCATTCGCTTCGGCCATTGTGTGAATGCGTTGTAAAAGATCACTGTTTGTAGCAAGTCTGGTTCGTGCCTGATCATACCATATGGTATCTTCCAATCCAACTCTCACTCCTACTCCGGCAGCTATGCCCAGAGAGTTCATCATAAGCTGCGCATCACCTATTCCTGCAAAGCTACAGTAAGAGTTTTCAGGAAGATCTCGTGTCACTACACCTGTATGTAGCAGATCCGGCTGAACACATGCAGCATTCCCAAACAAAAGATTAAAATAGTGTGGTTCTTGTAACAATCCTTTCTTTATAAGATATTTGGCATAATTGACCATCCCAACATCAAAAACTTCCAGTTCAGGTAAAATTCCTTTTACTTTCATCTCATTTGCCAATTTCTGGATCATATCCGGTTCATTGATGCTGGCTATACGATTGAAATTCAACGAACTGAGTGTTAAGCTACCCATATCTGGTTTCAAATCTCCTTCAAGCTGAAGTGGTTCAGCGCGATGGGCAAACTCTTTAATGCCTCTTCCGCTCAATGAAACTCCAATAATTAGATCTGGAGCAAAAGAGCGAATACCGGCAATGATATCACCATAGACCTCTGCTTTATACGTTGGTTTTCCTGTGATTTCATCGCGTGCATGAAGGTGTACCATAGTGATTCCAATTTCAGTGGCTCTATGTACATCTTCAATGATCTCTGAGACAGATATGGGAACATGAGGTGTCATCTCTTTGGTCGGTATCATACCTGTGGGTGTAAAATTAATAATCATTTCATTTCTCATAATTGTTATCCTTCATATATATTGACTTGATTGATTATGTGAACTCTTTGACAATACGTGCCGGTAACCCAACCACTTGAACGTTATCAGGTACATCTTTTGTGACAACGGCACCTGCACCAACAACCACATTTTTTCCTATCGTGATACCATCAAGTATGATCGCACCCATGGCGATATATGATCCATCACCGATCACTGTCTTCCCCGCAATATTGGCACCTGGGGATATAGTTACATAATCTCCGATGGTGACATGATGTCCTATCAAACAGCCACGGTTTATGATGGTATGTGCACCAATGGACGTTTTGACAGCAATGATACTACCTGCGCCTACTATTGAACCTGTACCTAAAGTTGCAGAAGAAGATATAAAGGCACCAGGGTGTGCAAACGTGGTAAATTTTAATCCCTTAGATTGTGCCTGCTCAATAAATTTTTTACGCTTTGGACTTCCCACTGCACATATACCTCTACAGTTTTCATCAAGTTCTGAAATATCATCGATCCACAATATCGGACGTTCCAAGAGCTCACGAGAACATTTTTCTTGGTCTTGACCCTCAATAAACCCACTTAAGTGATGTGTTCCAGAGCTTATAATATAATCTGCGATCTCTTCAGCATATAAACTTGAACCAAGTATGTATAACTTCATCTTAAACTTCTCCATTTACTGTTATTATATGATTATAAATGATTCTATTCTATAATCACCTTAAAATATGGATGATAGTAATAATTCAGGTGTTGTGTTTCCGGTTAAAATTGACTAAAAATTGATTTGTATTCAATCTCAAACTATCTAACCAGCTGTAGCTGCCTTCATTCTCAAAATTAGTTTTCTGATACTCTGTAAAAGTAGAGGAAACTTTCTCAAATAAAAACTTAATAACAGTTTTTTTGATTTTTTCTCTGCTAAATTGTAACTTTTATTAATTGTCTGATCGAATTTTACAAAATAATTATTTTCTAAATAAACGAGTGACCAATCAAGATACTGATCTGATTTTATTTTCATTATTTCAGAATAAAATTGTTTATTAAGAGAGTTATCCATGTCATCTAAGGATACCATCAGTTTTTCAAACATTTTTTCTCTCATGTTTATATCTTGCATTGTTCTGGACCATGAACCTAGAGTGTTTTTTCTATATACAGACATAGGCCTGTCTATATATAGGGCACCACCCTTTAATGATCCAAAAACCTGTAAAAAATAATCTCCGAAAGGTGCCTTTTTATACCATTGTGGTAAATTCTCTACAACTTCCTTTTTAAACATCAAAGATGCTGTTGGACAAAAGCCTCCACCTCCTTTAATAATTTCACTTGTGGTAAATAATTTATTGCCATTTGCCTGTTTTGTAGTGATTTTATTTTTTCTGCTATTATCCTCATATATATCAATAGCCGAGTGAAAACACATTTGACAATTTTCAACTTTACGCATCTCATCAAGTTGTATCTGTAACTTATTGGGATCTATCCAGTAATCATCCCCATCGCTTATAGCAAGATAGTTTCCAAGAGCCTTGTCGAAAGCCAGTGTCATTGGTTTTATACCTTTAGAATATTGGTTCTCTTTTTGTAAGATCAATTTTATTATAGTTGGATATTTTTTAGCATAGTCTTTTAATATAGTTGCTGTGCTGTCTGTTGAACAATCATCATGAACAATAATCTCAAATGGAAAATCAGTTTTTTGCATTAACATACCATCCAAAGCATCTGAAATATATTTTTCATGGTTATATGTAATAGACACAACAGTTAATAAAGGAGGTTCAAAATATGCCCAGTTCTTAATAATTTGAGCTTCATTTTTTTCTATCATTGCTATACTTTGAGTTCATTTTTTATTCTTGTAAGTATTTACTAATGCTTTTGAGAGTAATACTTGGCAGTAAGATCACTTATCAAGAACTTTTTTACTTGGGTGTAGCTCCTTGAGAGTATTTAAAATAATATCTACAATTTTTTTCTGTATCTTTTGTTCTAATCCATAGTATAACGGTAAACATAAAACCCGTTTAGAAATATCATCTGAAACAGGCTGCGTTTTGGACTTTTCAAGATAAGGTAAAAGATCAAGGGAGGGATAAAAATATCGTCGTGGAAAGATGTTTTCAACATTCAATTGACTGGCTACTTTCAGCAATGACTCTTCGGAATCAAAAAGAACCGGGAAATAACTGTAATTCATCTCAGCATTTGAATTATATTTCTGTAACTGTAGATGATCCTGTAGGTTTTCTTTATAATATTCATATACTAGTTTGCGTTCTTTTTCAATCGTATCAATATCATCAAGAATACACAAACCCATTGCTGCTTGAAACTCATTCATCTTGGCATTGATACCCAGTGCTTCAATGCTCCCACCATATGCGTCTGCATCAATACCAAAATTGATCATTTTCTTGGCTTGTAAATACTGTTCATCATCATCTATAATGAGTGCACCACCCTCTATCGTATGAAATAGTTTTGTTGCGTGAAAACTCAAGATGGACAGATCTCCATATTTTAATACACTTTTCCCTTTATAGTTGACATTAAAGGCATGGGCTGCATCATAGATCACTTTAAGCTGATGCCTATTTGCTATCTCTTCAATCGTTTCAACTTCACAGGCATTGCCAAATACATGTACAGGTACAATGGCAGATGTGTTTTCAGTGATTAATTTCTCTATGTTCTTTGCATCCATATTGAAACTAAGAGGATCAATATCTGCAAAAATTGGTTTAAGACCTTCCCATACAAGAGAACTTGTTGTTGCCACAAAACTAAAGGGTGTCGTAATCACTTCACCTTTCAAATCCAAAAGTTTGTACGCAATCTGCAAAGCCGCTGTTCCATTAGAGACCACTAGTACATGCTTAACGCCTAAATACTTTTCAAGTCTCTCTTGAAGTTCACATACGAGCACACCATTATTTGTTACAATTTTAGTTTCAAAAATTCTTTCAACATACTGTTGATATTTTTGTATATCAGGTAAATATGTCTCAGTTACATGTATCGTTTTCAATGTTGGTACCACTTCCTATACAGTATTTTTAATCACGGATCGACCTAGTTTTCCATCAGCTTGAGAATATCATTATACCAGTTTCTATTTTTCTAGCATCTTTTTTGTATTATACATCAATAATGGAAAGATATAAAACGAATTTGTTATAAAATTATTTGTATGAAAAAAACTCAGTTCTTGCATCATATAAAATGTTGAAGTAGCCCCGTATGTAAGATATTGTACAGGGTGTTAAAGTTTGACGTAGTGCCCAACGAATTTAGACATATTGTCCAAGATCTTCCCGCCTTTTCTGAATCCAAGTCCGCAAGCTTCATAAGCATAGAATACGCCTGCCTGATAGCATTGCCCTCGTGTATCTTTTGCTAGCTCTGTATAGGCTTGGTAGACCATTTTATAGTTATCATAGTCACCCTCTACACTTTCTACATCATTTGCTTCTTCATCCAAAATACTGACACTTCTACCTTCTCGACCGAAGACAGGTTTTTTGACTTGTTTCTGCCCTTTTAAGGGCTTAAAAGAACTTTTGAGTAGAAGAGGATGATTGGGATATAGATCCCATAGGATCTTAAGCAAGCCTTTACTTTGAAAAAGTAGAGTATAGGCTGGATTAAAGATGATAGCTTTTTGGTTTTTGATAATATTTGTAAGAAGCATTGCCAAGTCTGACTCTTCCAGTGCTATATCTTCCCAAGGGATCAGTTTAAACCAAAGTTCATAGTTTTTATCTTGATAAAAAATACCATCCTCTGCTGAAAACTCTATGTCATCTATGTAGGCAAACTCTGTTTCAAAGCCTGCTTCTGTAGCAATATGTTGAAGTAGTCTCACTGTATTTTCTTCTTCAGAGTTTCCTTTGACAGATGTAAACAGTAAGTTCCACCCATCATAACGTTCTTCAAAAGTAGAGACATCTTCTTCTAGTGTTACCAGACGCTTAAAGTTGTCCACAAGTGCTTCGTAAAGTCCATTAAATTGTTTCTCTTCTTCAAGGTTATTTTGCTTAAGCATAGCCCATTGTACAATAGCAGTTTCAAAAAGTGCAGTAGGTGTATCTGCATTAAATTCTAAAAGTTTGATAGGTTTCCCATCCAGTCCGCCTGCTAAGTCAAATCGACCATAAAGATGCCAGTGTACATCGTTTTCCCATGACTCTTTGATCACTTCTACAAGGTTAAAAGGTATACCTATTTCATGGAAGAGATTATTTTCTACAACATATTCTGCTGCCTCTACATACATGTCATAAAGTGCATTAGTGGCTTCATAATAGGATTCAGCTTCTTCTTCACTGATGATAAGAAGTTCATCAGAGATATATGCAGTCTCATCATTGTCAGTATGCCAGACAAAACCAAGTGACTCCAAATAGTCTGTGTCTAAAGGAGTAATTTTTTGTAAGTTTAGCATTTATCAACCACCAAAGAAGCCGCCGGTACGGCTTGTAGATTTCTTGTTTCCAAAAAATCCACTTTTTTTACTGGTACGTTTTTGAGGATTATTAAAACTTTTTTGACTTTTTGCGTAGGTAGAAGGAGATTTATATCCTGCTTTTCTGTTATTTTGGAAGTTTTGATTACCAAAAAGTTTAGATCCTATCCAAGACCCTATCATTGCTCCTGCGATGCTTGATAACAGTATTTCTCCTAGCCCCATACCTCCTTGTTGTGACATTTGTGGGTTTTGTTCTTTGGTAAGGTTGGATGTTCCATTATCAATTTTAGCTGCTTCTTCCGCAATAAGGGCATCCATTTCGCCCTTAGTCAATATGCTTTCTGTTCCATCAAGTTTTTTAAGTACGACACGCGTTTCTTCTGCGGGAAATTCATCTTTTATTTGGTATCTACCTGGAGCAGTTTCTTCTATAATAACAAATGCATTTTGTACTTTAGTCTCTTCTTGCTGTTGTTGGTTATCACTAAAGCAACCTGTAACACCGGTAGCTAAAAGAGCACCAAGTCCTGTAGCTGTTGCAATGGTTGAAAGTTTTCTTAAATGTTTCATCTTTTGTCCATAATTATTGTTTGGAGAATCATAGCAAAATATGGTTAATAGAAAGGAAAAAGAGTTGTAGTATAGGGGAAACAGAGAAGGAAGAGGATTCTCTGTTTTAAAGTATAAAAAGGTTTGTTTAGTCCATCTGCTTTCTTAGAAAAGTAGGTACATCCAAAATATCTTCATTGTCACCATTATAGCCACCTACGACCATTCTATGTGCACTGTTAGCAGATCGAAGCGTATTGATATTACAAGCATTTGAACTTAATAGTGTTTCTTGTCTCTTTACTGTTGGTTCAGAAATAGCACTTTTGTCTTCAAAACCAGTGGCAACAATAGTAATTTTTACTTCATCAATAGCCATATTTGGATTTGTCGTTGTACCAAAGATAACAGAGGCATTTTCATCTGCACTCTCTTCAACAATACCCATAGCTTCACCGATTTCCATGATAGGATAATCAGGGTGAATATCAAAGTGAACAAGTACACCCATGGCACCATCTATAGAGATATTGTCAAGTAACGGAGACTCGATAGCAGCTTTTGCAGCATCATAAGCCGCATTGGCTCCTGTACTGTATCCTGCACCCATGAGAGCAAGACCTCTGTGACTCATAACCGTTTTTACATCGGCAAAGTCAAGGTTGATGTCATTTTCTCCATGAGAAAGGATCACTTTAGAAATACCGCCAACCGCTTGAGCTAGAATATCATCTACCATTCTAAAACTCTCTTTAATACCAAGATTTTTTTCAACAATAGAAAGAAGTTTTTCATTAGGAACAACAATGATAGAATCACTTTCTCTTTTAAGTTCTTCTAAACCTTCTTTTGCAAGCTTTGTTCTTTTTCTACCTTCAAATTTAAAAGGACTTGTTACGATAGAAACTGTGAGTGCTCCTACTTCTTTAGCTGCTTGTGCAATGATAGGTGCTGCACCTGTACCCGTACCACCACCAAGACCCGCAGAGATAAAAACAATATCAGCACCTGAAAGCATTGTTTTAATATCTTCAAAACTTTCAAGTGCAGCTTCTCTACCTTTGTCTGGGATCATACCTGCACCAAGACCTCTTGTCGCATTGATCCCCAATTGCATTTTGAATGGTGCCAAAGAGCTGGCCAGTGCCTGCGCATCAGTATTTGCAACAATCAGATCAATACTGTTGATCCCCTCACTTATCATGTGATTTATCATGTTTCCACCACCGCCACCAACGCCGATTGCTTTGATCTTTGCCCCAGTAGTATGACATTTTGCTTCGACGATGTCTATTTCAAACTCTTCCATATCTTCCCCTTTATTTGATGTATTTAAAAATGCTATTAAAAAAGCTGCCTTGCCCAATTGGCCAGTTTTTTAAATGGATTTTTATTTTCATGTCCTAAATCCGGTAAATCGCCAAATGATATAATTGACTCTTCCTGATTTTCTTTTTTACTTTGTTTTACTTCTTTTTTACTTCTTTTTGTTTGTGCCTCTTCGGGATCATTTTCCGTATGACCTATCCTGATGTCGCTTAGGCTTTCATCATGTATTGCTTTAGAATGCAATAGATCTTGTTGAAAATTTATCTCATATTCGGTATGACCGCCTGCCTGATAGAGCAGTAATCCCACTACCGTTGAAAATGCGGGATCTCTGAGTTCATCATAAAGACCATTTATATGATCCGGGTACCCAACTCTTACCGGCATACCAGTGAAGATCGCTTGTGCCAATTCTCTGATACCTTTCAGTTTTGTCATACCTCCAGTAAGGATGATACCTGCACCTATTTGTTCTTTTAGCGCAGATTTTTCCAGTGACTTAGCTAAAATCATTAGCGCTTCTTCTACACGTGCGAAAATGACAGAGTGAACCACTTCTAAAGATACACCATTACGACTCTCTTCATCCCCTATGATCGGAAGTTCTATAATTTCATTGGAAGTCTCTATAAGACTTCCGTGACGTACTTTCACGTTTTCTGCTATTTGTAAAGGTGTATGTAATGCCATAGAGAGATCATTTGTGATGTGGTTTGAGCCTACACCTAAGAAATCATTGTATCTAATAGAATTACCTGTATGAATAACAAGGTTACTTGTTTGGCCACCCAAGTCAATGACAGCAACACCAAGTTCTTTTTCATCTTCATGCATAGTGGCTATGGCAGAAGCATAGCCACTTAGCACAATGCCATCTATCTCTACACCTGCAGAACGAACAGCTTTTTTAAGATTTGAGAGATTTGATTTTTGTGTCATAATGATGTTGACATCTACTTCCATGCGACTTGCATTCATACCAAATGGATCTTCTATGAAGTCTTGATCATCAACTCTGAAATTGTATGGTAATACATGGATGATATCAAATTCGGTGGGCACATTCGCATTGTAAAGAGCAGTTTGCATCACGCGATTGATCTCTTTAATGGAGATGTCTTTATGTGGTATATTGACAATACCTGTCGACTGAAGACTCTTTGCATACGCATTGGAGATGGAAACAGTTGCCGAAGTAATGTTACTTCCTGCAATACGTTTTGCATCAGAGATAGCTTTTTTGATAGATTTTGAAGCAAGTTCTATGTTGGTTATAGCACCTTTTTTAACCCCTTGGGATTTAGTGATGCCATGCCCTTGTATGGTGACTTCGGAGTCTTT
>JAPHUJ010000103.1 GCA_026193735.1 Sulfurovum sp. | reverse complement strand
TGAACGTGTGATAGAAGCCCATGCAGATGAACTTTTTTCCATAGGAGATTTTATCTTGACAGGTGGGGAACTGGCAAGTATGGTGGTTTGTGATGCGATCAGTCGTAATGTTGAAGAGGTATTGGGGAACAGTGACTCTTTAAGTATAGAGAGCTTTGAAGCATCACTTTTGGAAGCCCCTTCTTTTACGAAACCTAAGAATTATGAAAACAATGAAGTAGTTTCAGAATTCCTAAAGGGTAATCATAGTAAAATCACGGACTTAAAAAGAGGGCTGGCTTTGTGTAAAACAAAGTATTTTAGGCCAGACTTATACAAAAAAGGTATAACACATGAGAAATAAATATATTGAAAGCTTTGAACAAGCGCAATTAGAAAACAAAAACATTCCAGCCTTCAGAGCGGGTGACACAGTAAGAGTAGCCGTTAACATTAAAGAAGGTGAAAAGACAAGAGTTCAGAACTACGAGGGTCTTTGTATCGCTATAAGAGGTCAAGGAACTGGTAGAACATTTATGGTAAGAAAAATGGGTGCTAACTCTGTTGGTGTTGAGAGAATCTTCCCACTTTATTCAGATTCTATCGAAAGTATTGAAGTACTTAGAAGAGGTAGAATCAGAAGAGCTAAATTGTTCTATCTTAGAGAACTTAAGGGTAAAGCAGCAAGAATCAAAGAACTCAGAAGAAAGTAATCTCTTTTCTTTCTGCTTCACAGCATTTTCGGCTAAATGGACTTTGTTCCGTTTGGTCACTTACTATCAATAAGCTTCCTCACTACACAAAATTCATTTAACCAAAACTACAGTAAATCACAAAGAAATATAAACTTTCTTTATATACTCACTATTTAAACTATCAAATTTGCTATAATGTTTTTTAAAATTTATTTAGGGATACCCTACAATGTACGCAGCCATAAAAAACAGATTTATTTTACTTTTACAACTCTTTTTTGTCATGACCTATATCATCTTTGAAGAGTTGATATGGGAGGGGATCGCCAAGCCTATCTATGAGACTATTCATGCGCTTAAAATCCTTCAGAAGGTCGAAGCGAAGTTAGCGAATGTGACTCCTTCTATTATCCTTGTTATTTTTGTGCTTTTACTTACTATTGTGGAAGCATTTGGTGTCTACGCTGGGATCTTATTTGTAAGCGGACAGGTTCTTTTGGGTTTATCTCTCTATCTCTCTAAAATACCTATTGCAGCTTTTACCTTTTGGCTCTTTAGAGTCACAGAAGATAAACTGATGCAATTTGGCTGGTTTAAGTGGGTGTATGAATGGATAATGAAGTCTATTGACTGGTTAAAGTCATGTGAGATGTATACGAAGACGATAGAACGTTTAGTGAAGATTAAAATAAGTATAAAAGATTTTAAAGAAAAATACTTTGCAGGTAAAAGTCATTTTATTGAGAAAATTAAACGTCTTTACAAAACAGTGAAAAATTCACTTAGAAAATAGATATAGCTATGAAAAGACAATTTTTCTTATGGGTGCTACCTCTATTTTTTATTTGTATTATTTTTGTGTTCAGCATCGAGGAGAGTCGAGTTTTTATAGTCGCATTATTCTTCAGGGTACTATTCTTTGTAAAGAAAAATATTTTTGCACTTTTGGCTGCATTTTTTCTTGTAAAAGGAAAATTTATTTTGACGTTGTTTCTTAAAAAACTTGCAGTGATCTCTACCACAGGTTTGGGAAAACGGTATGTCGTGGAAAAAGTGCTGATAGGAAATGTAAAAACACATTTTTTAGATCATCTTTCAACTGATATTAAAAGACTGGTGCAGCATGCAAAAAAGAACTTCAAGAACTTTCCTTTAATTAAAAAAATGATTACTGTTTTTGCATTTCTGGGCTCAATTGCCTTTATTGGTAAATTCATGGGTGGAATGATTGCTGTTAAAGTATTTGTTGCAAAAGTATGGAGCTTTTTACTGGCACTATTTCTTAAAGTGGGGACGGGGGTTTCCTATTTCTTTACGGATTACTTGTGGGGAAGTTGGATTGCACCGATTGTCGAAGTTGTCATCTTTTCGTGGATGCTTTCATGGATGGAAAAGGTACCATTTTTAGCCAAAGGATTACGTAAAATATATGCTTTTTTTGTCTCTTTATTTGGTTGGTTGGAGTATTATTTGGAAAAGGTATTTCATATTCCGATGAAAGGATTTTTAAAGTGGCTGGTTAAAAGGATTCAAAATAGTATTGATCACTTTATAGGGGATGAACGGGTGTCAGCATGGAAAAGAGTGAAGCTAAGTAGAACACTTAACCCTAATACGCATACCAAGCTTATAGATAAACGAAAAAAGTGGATACAAGAGGAGAAAAAAAAGAGTATTTACCTTTCTCCCCGAAAGGTTTTATTGCATAAGAGAAAAACTAAAAGGTAAAAACTATTTGTGGCCACTGTCACCGGTTCTTGCTACAAGTTCATTCATCTTCTCTCCACCTATGTTATAGGCTTCTCCAAATCCAAAAGTTGCTTCACCGTAAATAGGTTTAAGGGCATATAGATTAAAGTCTTTCATCCCCATGAGCATAGTGACCATCTCCGCATCGAATTTGCTTTGAAAGTGTGCCATTATAGCACTAAAGGTCTCTTCCTTTCTAGATACGGAAGTCACATCACATTGTAGAGAGATACGTTTTCTTGCAAAGATATTTTTGCATCGGTTTTCATCTTCTATAAAAAATGCTGAAGCCTGAGGAATGGTTTGTATGTTCTTGGCATGTGTAGCAATGTTTGAGATGAAGATATACACTTGTTCCCCATCGTAGTAAAAAGGTGCATAAGAGGAGAAAGGATAACCGTTACTTCCCTGTGTACCCAATACAACACTTTGATACTCTTCCAGCAGTTCTGTAAGTTTTTTCATTATTCTCTATGTTTCACAGCTTGTGCTGCTTCACGGTTAAGTGTCTTTTCTTTCATATCAGCACGTTTGTCATGCAGTTTTTTACCTTTTGCCAGTGCGATGCTCACTTTTGCAATATTGCGTTCATTAAAGTAGATCATAAGAGGTACGATGGTCAAACCCTCCTTATGTACTTTAACATAGAGTTTCTCCAGCTGCTTTTTGTGCAGCAACAGCTTTCTAGGTGTTCTTGTATCGGGAACGAAGTATTTGTTCGTCGTTTCAAGATGGGCGATGTGTGCATTCATAAGGTGCAGTTCACCCTGGATGAAGCGGCAAAAAGCATCTGCAAGATTGGCACGTTTTGCACGTAGTGCTTTGACTTCAGCACCAGCCAATATGATACCCGCTTCAAACTTTTCAAGTATCTCATAATCGTGTCTGGCTTTTTTGTTCTGTGCTACGATGTTGATAGCCAAATCAATCCTTTAGTCTATATTTTACAGAATTATATCATATAATCCACTATGAATAATGCAGAAACAACCTCTTTGGAAATACTCTATCATGATGCGTATCTCGTGGCCATTAATAAACCATCCGGTCTACTCGTACATAAGTCACCCATAGACAAACATGAAACGCAGTTTGCCTTGCAGTTGGTACGTGATCAGATAGGACAATATGTGTATCCTATCCATCGTTTAGACAAACCGACCTCCGGAGTATTGCTTTTTGCGTTAAATCCCGAAATGGCGCAGACGATGTCGCTTCTTTTTCGTTCAGCCCAAATACATAAAGAATACATTGCTATCGTACGAGGATTTACCGAAGAGGAATCACTGATAGACTACCCTCTCAAACAGATGTTAGATACCAAAGAACAAAAGCAACAAGGTATTACCAAAGAAGAACAGGAGGCACAAACGAAGTTCCAACGTTTGGCTACAGTGGAGTTGCCTTTTCCTGTAAGCCGTTATCCGGTCGCACGCTATTCCTTGATAAAACTTTTTCCAAAAACAGGAAGGAAACATCAGCTCAGGCGCCATATGAAACACATATTCCATCCCATCGTAGGAGATACGAAACATGGAAGAGGAGAACATAACAATTTGTTCCGTGAGAAGTTTGCGTGTCACAGGTTGCTGTTGCATTCTGATAAGCTAAAGTTTGTACATCCTCTAAGTCATGAAGAAGTGGTGATACAGGCACCGCTGGATGATATGTTTAAAGGCCTCTTTAAAACGTTTCATTGGGATATTGATGGTATCATGTCGTATGACAAATGATGAACATAAAAACAACCCTTTACACGGCATTAAACTGAAACAGATACTTGAAGAGTTACAGGAACACTACGGCTGGGAACTTTTAGGACAACTGGTAGAGATACGATGCTTTAATTATGATCCCAGCATCAACTCATGCCTAAAGTTTTTAAGAAAAACACCTTGGGCAAGAACCAAAGTTGAAAATCTCTATCTTCGATTGATGAAAAAATAATGCAAAAAACATTGCTTAAAGGTAAAGACAGAGACCTTGAATCGACTATAGTAACGATGCTGGAAAAATTGGCAAGCCTTGACATAGATGTAGCAGAAGCCTCTGTGTTGAATCCTGTACCTTATGTACATTCTATGCATGTACATGACAGCACTTGTGCTCAAATGTTCACTAATGGTAAAGGTGCTTGTGAAAAGTCGTCTAAAGCCAGCGCATTAGGCGAATATTTTGAGCGTTTAAGTTGCAATTATTTTTTTGCAGATTATTATTTGGGTGAAGATATTTCTTCTTCGGATTTTGTGCATTACCCTAATGAACGTTGGTTTGAAGTGGAAGCAGATGCATTGCCAAATGGCCTTTTGGATGAAGGACTTTGGACGTATTACAATCCTGAAGGTGAATTGCATGCCGAGCAACTCTTTGACTTGAACTCCGGTGCAGGAGAAAGAGGCATCTGTGCTTTACCTTTTCATCGTGTCAGTGATAATCAAGCTGTCTACTTTCCTGTTAACATTATAGGAAACCTCTACGTAAGTAACGGAATGGCTGCGGGTAATACGATGTATGAAGCCAGAGTACAGGCACTCAGTGAGATATGTGAACGTTATGTCAAAAACAAAATTATTGCAGAGGGAATTTGTCTTCCCGAAATACCTCAAGCTGTGATAGAACGTTTTCCTCATATTCAAATATCGATTGAAGCTTTGAGGGCAAAAGGATATCATTTACGTCTTGCAGATGCATCTCTGGGAGGCGTGTACCCTGTTATATCTGTGACACTTATCAACCCGCAAGATGCGTCAGTTTTTGCTTCTTTTGGTGCCCATCCTTGTTTTGAGGTGGCACTTGAGCGTACGGTGACAGAACTGTTACAGGGACGGGAACTTTCTGGTTTTAACGATTTAGGTGAGTTTCAGGCACCATCCTTTAATCTAGATGAAGTAGCAGACACAGAGAACCTTGTAACACATTTCATCAATGCTACGGGGCTTATCGCATATGATTTTTTCAAAGAAGAAGCAGATCATGATTTTGTAGATTGGAATATTGACTTAGATACCCAAAGTCAATTTGAGTATCTCACCGGTATCATACATAAAATGGGTTTGGAGATCTATATCGCAGACTATGAACATTTGGGGGTGTATGCTTGTAGAATCATTGTTCCCGGTATGTCTGAAATTTATCCTGTAGATGACTTGGTCTGGAGTAATAATAATGAAGGGGCATTGTTTAGGGAAGTGATTTTGTCTTTGAAACATGCAGGTAAGGAATCCTGGCAGAATCTTCTGGACGAATTAGAAGAAAATGAATACCCTGATATGTTAAAAATAGCAGAATTTATAGGTGTACTTCCAGATGTACATACGCCTTGGGCATCTTTACAGTTAGGGGAACTCAAAGCGATGCTTTATTTGGCTTTGGGTGAGTTAGAAAAAGCAAACGAATGGCATAACTGGTGTTTACATATAGGTCAGATAGACGAAGCACGTAAGCTACAATATAGGTGTTTACATTCATTGATAGAGATAGAACTGGATGAATCAAGAACGCTTTCTTCTTATCTTCCCTCATTACTGTTAATGTATGGAGAAGTACGTGTACAAAGTTGTAAAGATCTTATGGAAGGAAAAGAGTACTTTCATGGATTACACAGCCCAGGCTTAAGCTTAGACGGATTTAAAACGCATCTTAAACTTTTAGAAGGGTATGGAAAAGTACAAAAAGCTAAAGAAAGATTCAGCTGAGTAATGAGTTTTGCATGGTAAGACTCAATATTCTTTTAGCGCATTATTTATCTGTATATATGCCATAATAGGTGTGGTTTCAAAATAAGGTATATTGTACTTTTTGGCAAACTCTTTTGTCATCTTTTGTACTTTAAGAAGATTAAACCGCGGTGCTTTGGGAAAAAGGTGATGCTCTATTTGTGTATTGAGCCCACCGTAAAACCAGTGTACCAAAAAACCGCCTTTTAAAGAACGGCTTCCTCTCATCTGTAGTTCCATCCAAGAGAAATTTTTGGCTTCTTCTTCATTAAATGTCTCACAGCCTAAGTGATTTGTAATGAACCCAAAAGCAAGCCATGGAGAGAGTACAAAGTTAAGTGTCAATGCTACGATGAGTGTATCGAGTGCACCTATCTGATAGAGCAGTGTCCCCCAAATGAGTGGCCAGTGAAGAAGCATAAGTGCAAACTCACCCCATAATTTTCGTGTGATCACAAATTTATAGGATTGTGCTATAAATGCAGGGAACATAAAAAACATGGCTCCCCAAAAAATGATATGTTTATACTTTTTGATAAAAGGCTTGCTGCCTTTATTTGGTGTAAAGGCACCATCAAGTGCACGGATATCTGCATCTTTTTCTACAATGTTACAGTATGTATGGTGATTGACATTGTGTTTATAATCCCACCATGAAGATGAATTACTGAGTATGAGTGCTGAAAAAGGGTAGCTGAGCTTTTTTGAAAGTGATTTATTTTTGAAGTATTGCGTGTGTAATATATCATGAGAAACAAACACTGAACGTGTAAAAAGCAGGGTCAAAAATAGCCCTAAAAGTATGGGATTCCAAAGTGCTGCAGTGGCAAGTGTAGCTACGATAGAAATAAGTATAGCTATCATTTCAATGGAACCACGAACAGGTACACGTTTGAGCAGACCAGCTTTACGTACTTGCTCTTTGAGTTCATTAAAAATATTTGGGTATTGGGTGACTTTTGACATTATTATCTCTTTACATTAAATTTATTTATTATAACTAGTCTAGATTAATAGTTTATCTTTTAAGTGAAGAGATGCTTATAAAATCAATAAATCAATCGATATGTATCACTTTAAAGTAGGTGAAAAAACGTACTACCGCTCCCCGAAAAGAACCATCCCTCTTTGTTAACTTCTTTTAGCTCAGGATAGACGATAAGTGCAGCACTGTAGAGGTCATTAAGTATAATGGGGTCTGCAATGAGTTCTAGTAAAGTCCTTGAGTCCAGTTTCTCCCATCCGATGAATGAGCATAGACTAATGTCGTTTAGCAGATGTTCTTTAAATGTTTTATAGACGATAGCTGTATCACACCCTATGTCAGGAGTGTAGAGTTCTAAAGAGAGTGGATCTTCTTTAAAAGGCTCAACTATTTCCCCAAAACCGCTTACATTTGCTGAAGGATAGTTGTAGATGAAAAAAGGCAGGTCTGCGCCTATGGTGCTTCCCAGTTTCGCTAGCTCTTCCGTACTTATCATAAGGTTGCAAACTTCTTTTACCAAACGCATAAAAGCAGCAGCATCAGAACTT
>JAPHUJ010000083.1 GCA_026193735.1 Sulfurovum sp. | reverse complement strand
CCATTTTACAATGCGCATCAAAACTTTAGACCAGTGCTTTCAAAACACTTAAAGCCTGTTGGTGTTCTTTCACATCATGACAGCGAACAATATTTGCTCCATGTTCGACCGCTTTCAAATGTATGGCTAAAGTTCCCGGCAGTCTTTCCTCTGGAGTTGAAGAGATGATCTTATCTATCATCGATTTTCTGCTTGCACCTACCAGCACTTCACAGCCAAATACTTTAAAATGTTCCATATTTTTAATGAGTATCAGATTATGTTCCAAAGTTTTACCAAAGCCTAAGCCTACATCCAAGATAATATTTTTTCTATGAAGTCCCAAAGCTTCACACTGGGAGATACGTGCTTCAAAGAATTCACTTACCTGAACCATCACATCGTCATACTCTGGGTCTTTTTGCATGGTTTGTGGTGTACCCTGCATATGCATAATGCAGAGTCTGGCCTCATGTTTTACTGCCAGTTTAATGATGGCTTCATCACTTGCACCTGTGATATCATTGATCAAAGTAAATCCGCTCTCTAATGCATATGCTACTACTTCCGGTGTGTAACTGTCTACAGAAAAAATAGCCTTCTCATACAATTTTTCCGATTTGACAATGTCACAAATAGGTTTGATGCGTTCCAGTTCTTCCTGGGCACTTACCTCAGTAGCTCCCGGACGAGAAGATACTGCACCCACATCAATGATGTCTGCACCATCATCGATCATTTGATGTATCTGCCTGATGGCATCTTCTGCCTTAAATCTACTCCCTGCAAAAAAGCTGTCATCGTTCGCATTGATCACTCCCATGATCTGCGTAGGATATGTTTTTGTAGCAAGAAATTTCTTAAGCTCTGTGGCTACCCTTTTGAGCCCAAAAGGTTGTGCCAACTCTTTTTTAGAAAGTATTTCTATATGTTTTCTGCTTCCTATAAGTATGCAGTCATATGTAGGTTTTTCACAAAGTATCACGCCGCCTGGCACAGCAAGATCTGCACCTATACTCAGAGCATCTTGTTTAAGTATGTTTGCAGCGGGTGTTTTAAGGTCTTTAATGAAGAAGCAAAGAAGTTCCATCTTCTTTGCCATAATACTGACACCACCACTCTCTACACCCAATGCGTTAAGGGCTGTTTTTTTATCTTCTATATGTCCAAGTTGATATAGTTTCATAGTGTTCCCTATAGGTTTGTGATATATTTTACCGTTTTTTTCGAGCTAATAATTTCAAAAGTAAAGTATTCAAGACAAACTGAGGTGGTGATCCCATATCTAAAGCCATAAAAGTATTTGAAAATAGGTTTAATGTCTTTTCATCTAAATCATATGCTTGTGAATGTATCGCCTCTTTACTGATGCCTTCAACAAGCAGTTTCATCGCTTTAGCATCGCTGCGTTTATGGGCTTGAACAAACGTATAAACCGTAGCCAAAGAGAGTTGTCCCAGATCCAGTTCCAGTTTTTCTTCTTCTTTATACTGTGAAAGTATTGTGATAGGTAAACGCGAACGGATCGTATCTAATATCGTGGCTTTACTGGGAGTAATAAGAATAAACTCTTTTTTCGATGGTGGCTCTTCTATGACTTTCAAAAGTTTATTTTGTACCACGGGAGAGAAGTTTTTAGCCGCGATGATAATAACGGTGGTCTCTTCACTGGCCATGTAGGCCTTTTCTATGGCCAGCTTCGCATCTTCCACTAAAAAATTATCTTCTTTGATGATTTTAACAAAACGTTCATTTTGTTGCAGTGCTTCAAGTTTCATCACCGTGTCATCTATATCGCTGCTGATGATAACTTGGCTGACTAATCTCATGACTCTAAGTCTAGGTCACCGAAAAGTGCTGCTGAAAGGGTATTGTCAAAAAGCTTGAAAAGCTGTAAAAGCTTAATATCCAGTAAAGGATCTGAACTGCGAAATGCAAAACTGTCCTGTACTTCTTCATCCATCACCCATAAAAAACTGTTTTCATTTCTGTAAGCGAGTTTCGTGTAAGGATGATCTCCCTTACCGATATACCAAATATAATAACCGTTAGGATAAGAGATATCCAGCATGTCTTCAAGAAGTTGCAGATCCTGTGTTGATTTCAGAGAGTGAAGATGCGGGAAACAGGTTAATAAAGCATAAAAAGGAAGCAGTGGTCTGTTTTTTTTCAGGTCATTGATATTGTTCAAAATGTATTTAGCAAACCACTCATGAGATT
>JAPHUJ010000266.1 GCA_026193735.1 Sulfurovum sp. | reverse complement strand
TCTCCTGTGATACGAAGTCTCTCCCGTAACAATGGTACAACATCATATGCTTCACCTGGTTTCAAGCTCCCATTAAGTGGGACATGTACCCATCCGCCATTTTTTTGAATCTCTAAGTACCTGATAAGCGAATCTCGAAGTTCTGTGTAGTGATACTCTTTTGGTTCTGCCTGAGCAAAAAGATACGATAAACTACCGCTAAGTGCTGCATTTTCAATGAGAGATATAGGACCGAATTTAGGCTTATAGGTCACCCATCCTGCATGGATATCTGCTGCTTTTAAGTTATAGAGTCTATCTTGGAATGCACCCCAGTTTATACTTCCGTATAAAGCATAATCTGCATACCCCTTATAGAGCTGAGACATTTTAAATTCGAGGTCTACCTTTTGCGATAGTCTGCCGTTTGAACCATAAATATCTTGGGCTTTTTGCTCCAAACGAACAGCATCCTGATAAAGTTTTGAAGTCCTTTCAAGGGTTTTATCTTCTTTGATTTGTCTGAAAAGTTCTTTGCTAAATGAAGAAGGAGAATCCTCATCTATCCAGACAGGGACAAAGAAAAGCTGTGTATATAATTGTCTTAAAAAGCTATTTTTGGGCTGTGTCTGTAATGAATTTATCATCACTGTCGATGCTACTTCGTGAAATTCCAAATTTGTATTTGCACTTGCACCTTGCATGGATATAAAAGCAGACATAAGCCCAAGAGTTAACCATAAATGTCTTACTCTCTGTTTTATTCTTATCATTCTTTTCCATTTCATCATTAATTAATTCATTCAAGAGTATATCAAAAAATGATATTAAAATGATTTTATTCATTTAAGCAACAGGGCTAAAAACTATAATTCTCAAAAATTCTAAGATTTTTAAAAGTTTCGTCCTTGTCTTCAATATCAGGGTAGATGGCTGAAAAATAAACTGTGATATTAAAGCCATATGCTATTTTCCTATCATATTTCCTGTGTACCCCCTCTTTTTTTTAATTTATGTGAAAATGAGATTCAATATTTTATATTCACTTTATAGCTAAAGAGTTGACTCCCATATTGCTCTTTAGCTGCTTCTTTATTTAAAACGTATAGTTCACAAACACCCTTGTATTTTTATAGGCTTCTGTATTAATATTATCATCCGTGTCAAAATAGATAATATCTAAACTCAAATCATCATTATAGGCATAACTTGCGGCTAGATTTAGCTCATTTGACTCTACATCATTACGGTCTGTCAAAGTAAAATAACCAGCTAAAAGTGTTAACCCATCCAATGATATGCTACCCGCATCCCACTCGAGCGCGAAAAAAGTCGCTTTTGCATCAGCTCCTCCTGATGGCAGTGTTAAATTTTCAGCACTTGTGTAAAATGGGCCACCACCAAAACCATCACTTGCCGCTGTACCATTTGTACGGTTATAGGCGGCACCGATACTGACACCTATGGATTCAAAGCCAAGCGTACCGGCTATTCCATAGATATTTGCATTCCCATCCACGTCACCTTCGAAAGACTCTTGTGTGCTATATTGCGCAGCAATTTCATACCCCATATCACTTACTTTGCCAGAATATGTTGCATCAAAATACGTAAAAGCTCTGTCACCTGCACTGTCTCTTACATCATAGTACCACCCTTGCAGTTCTAGATTTTCAAACCCTTCATAAACTATACCAAAGGCAGGCATACCCTGATCCATACCTATATTGGTGAATTTTTCAGGGATCTCCGCATCTACCCCTGCCATTTTCGATACATAAGCTGAAATGAGCGTTGTACCACTTAGATCGGTGTTTGTTAGAACATATGCTTCAAATGCGTTGGGAACCATACCGATATCATCTGTGTCTGCATATGGTGTGTCTATCTCTTGACGACCAGCTTTGAATGTGCTATTTCCATATTGTGCTTGAAGGTATGCTTCACCCAAAATATCATATGATTCATTGTTAGAGTCAAAAAAGAAGAAACCTGCACCATCATGACTACCAATAACATGGGTTGTATAGAAACTAGCCCCAGCCGAGAGCCCGTACCAAGCATTGGTCTCTACATGGAATTTACCACCAAGTGCCAAATCTATTGCATCTTCGCCATCAGTTTGGTAACCTGCTCTTACATAACCGTCCACTGTTTTAAAGAAAGCGGTCTCTTTCACTTGAGTTGCTTCTTTTACTATTGGTTCAACTGCTGTTATATCCTCACCTGCATAAAGCATACTTGTAAGCATCTTTGCCGTTAATGTACTTAATAAAATTTTGTTCATTTGTTATTCCCTTGTTTATTATCTGATCTACAGACTTAATATTTCTAAAAATGTATTAATACTCATTATCATTATATTAACTATGACTATAGCTACCTAATTCATATTGTTTATTCTCTTCAATGCTTAATTATCTATTTGTTTTATTTCTATCTTGCCGGCTTCATCTGCACGTACCGCTATGAGCGTTGAACCTACTTCTATCTCCATGGTCTGTCTGGCAAGAGAACATCCCTTGACAAACAGTGTTTCGCCACGCATCACACCAAAAGAGGTCAATCTGTCTTTTAAGGCTTTATCTGCATGTATCTTAATGATCTCTGCTTTGTCACCTTTATGTAAATCACTTAACACCATATCACACTCCTGTAATCATCAGCGTCATATGATACGCTATAAAACTCAATACCCAAGCGGTCGCAGAGGTCATTACAAATAAATAAACCAGATACTTCCACCCACCTGCCTCCTTAGCGAACACCATGGATGCAGCCAAACAAGGTAAATAGATCATTACGAATACGATGAATGCAATCGCTGCAGCAAACGGGATGTTTGCTTTTATCTGTGCGATGAGTCCTTCATTGCCTTCATCTACCTCATCACCCAGAGCATACAGTACACCCAAGGTAGAAACAAC
>JAPHUJ010000304.1 GCA_026193735.1 Sulfurovum sp. | reverse complement strand
TTTCAAAATGAAGAATACAAGCAAAAGCATCAATATGACCAGTACCAAAGTGTTGACAGTATAGGACGAGAGATACTTGATACAACGGATGCACCGGTAAGTACACAAGTACAAGCATGGAATAATTCTAAGTTAAAAACAGAATTTTTAACACTTTTTCCTGATTTTTCTGAAATGAAAATATTTGTAAAAGAGAGGGTTAGGGGAGATGCTTTACAAGCAAAAATTACGAATTCTATTGATGATGTCGAAAGTCAATATCTTTCTGGTGAAATGAATGCAGAACAGGCCAAGCGATCGCTTGGCCTGTTGAAGTAGAGGAGCTTAACGGCAAGGATCCGTCATTTTATTTCTGTCTGCATACAGATAGACTTCTACACGTCTGTTGAGGGCTCTATTTGTAGAAGAGTCGTTCGGTGCGATAGCTTTATCATATGAACACCCTTTTGTGTATGGTCTTCCATTTACAGCAAGTAGATCACTTACTGTGCTTGCACGGCGTTCTGATAAGCCCTGGTTGTACGAGTAACTTCCTACGTTGTCTGTAAATCCTGCAACGCCTACTACCGTTTGCGGGTAGTTTTGTAAAAGTTGCGCTACCTTGTCTATTTTGTATTTTGCACCAGGTTGAAGTCTTGATGATCCTGTTGCAAACATCATATTATCTCTAAATATGATTTTTACAGCGTTATTGGTTTTTGAAACAATGATATCTCTACGTGGGTCAAGTGCAGCTAGCGGATCATTATTGACCCCTGTGCCGAGTGCCTGGGCAATTTCATTTGCCTGTTGATCCATACTGTATCCTACTGCTCCACCTACGGCAGCACCCAATAGACCACCAATTAAGGCTCTTTGCCCACTATGGTGACCTTTTGTATTGTATCCTATAAGCGCACCGGCAATCGCACCAGTAGCTGCCCCTGTTTTTGTACGATCGTAGCTTTCATCTTGTACCAGACCTGGCTGATTGTAACATCCACTTAGCATAAAAGCCGCCACTGTAGCAGTTACCATTGGTTTAACTAATTTCATCTTTTTTCCTTATATTTTGATTATGTTGTGGCTATTGCCATCCGCCAGTTTCTTGGGGTTGTGTTGACTGATCGTCTACACTTTGACCTATAGCACCACCTGCAAGAGCACCCAATATAGCACCTGCAGCAATGTTGGTCCCACTGCCATCCCCTACATTACCACCAATTACAGCACCTGACACCGCACCTACTGCAGCACCTGTTTGTGTTGATGGGTTAGAGAGTGTATTTTGATCGACGCAGCCAGTTAGAAATACAATACTTGCACTCGTAGCTAACAATACATTAAAGATTTTTATTTTCATATTTTATCCTTTTTATTTTTCTTGTGATTTGTTTATTATATCATGAAATTGTGATGAATTGTGATGTTGATGCTTGTATTATTTTTGTATTATTTTTTCATGCCACTGCCAAAGTGTTTTTTCAAAACCTATTTGTTTTGTATCGTAGTATTTCTTTGGTATGGAAAGGTAAGATTGTTTCACCCAGCCATCAAAGTCATGAGGGTAGAGATAATTTTTTGCATGGGTTTTTATATGAGAAGGAATAGGGTATATCTCGCCGGCAGCTATATCTTTAAGTGCTGTATTGATAGCCATATAGGCACTATTTGATTTGGGTGATGAAGCAAGATAGATAACAAGCTGAGAAAGTGATATCCTGGCTTCAGGATACCCTATATGTTTGACGATGTTCAGTGTGGAGCTTGCAAGATTTAGAGCAGGGGGGTTTGCATTTCCTATGTCTTCGCTGGCCAGGATGGCTAAACGTCTGGCGATGAATTCCGCAGGTTCTCCTCCATCTATAAGTCTGGCAAGGTAATAGATGGACGCATCTATGTCAGATCCTCGGATACTCTTGATCATCGCAGAAGTCAGCTCGTAGTGGCTTTCACTCTCAGAGCTTCCTGCCTGCATGGCATGAGGACGTATTTGTTTCAGTGTAGCAAGAGTAACAGGGCTTTCAGCCGCTCCTGCACTTTCCAGCAGGTTCAGCATAGCCCGTACATCACCACCACTTGAAAAGACAAGATACTCTTTTGCATCATCTGCTACAATGATATCTTCTAATTGGATCACTGTATCAAGATAGGAAGACATCTCTTTTTGCACTATCGCTTCAAGCTTAAAGAGATGAGAGCGGGAGCGCATAGCAGCGGTGAGGGAATAATAAGGGTTCTCTGTGGATGCACCTATAATAAGGGCTGCATGGTTTTCCATAAAAGGCAAGAGTACTTCTTGCTGGTTTTTACTGAGTCTATGCACTTCATCTATGAAAATTAGAGGTTTTTGTAAAGCGTTGGTATATTCTTTAAAGATCTTACGTAGATCTTCTATCTTAAGTGTTGTAGCATTCATCTCATAAAAGGGTTTATCCAGTATGGAAGCGATCACTCTTGCAAGGGTTGTTTTCCCGCAACCCGGTGGTCCGTAAAAGAAGGTATGAGACAACGTATCTGTTGTGATAAGTTTGCGCAATATGGCATTGGCACTTAAAAGGTGTGCTTGCCCTATGATCTCATCAAGTGTTTTAGGACGATATTTCAGTGCAAGGTTTAGCAAAATTTAATCTCTTTTGCTAAACTTTTTTGATGTGTCATTCTTCTTCTCTTCACGCTCTTTTTCGCGTTTATTCTTTTCTTCTTGTTTTCTGGCGTTAACTGCATTTTTGACATCTGCTTCTGCATTGGCACGTCTACGCTTCATAAACTTATGCACATCATCGTATTCTCTTCGTGTAAAGTAACGCGTTTTATTGGTAGGAAGGTTGTTTAATTCTATACCTCCAAAGGCCACACGTTTGAGATCAAGTACCTTAGCTTCAAAGTGTGCAAAGAAACGTCTCAGCTCTCTATTCTTTCCTTCCGTAATGGTGACACGGAGTTTTGAAAAACTTTGTCCTTCTGCTCTCACTTCAAAGTGTGCAAAAGGGGAAAATTCCATACTGTATATCTTAGATTTTTCATGTGCACCGGCACGTGCATCATCTAGTACAAGACCTTCTTTCATCGCAGTGATCATCTCCGGAGT
>JAPHUJ010000070.1 GCA_026193735.1 Sulfurovum sp. | reverse complement strand
TAATAAGTTTGGCTTTAGGTGCACGCTGCATGAGTTCAACCAAAGCACCAGAGTGATCAGGCTCAAGGTGATGTAGAACAATATAACGAATCTCATCATACTCACAGAGCAACTCTAAACGTTTGAAAAACTGTTCTGAAAACTCTTTTTTGACGGTATCCATCACACATAACCCTTCGGATCCTCGGACAAGATAACTGTTATAAGAGCTTCCGTTTGCTGTTTTCATAATAATGTCAAACGTCCTTATCATCGGATCAAAAGCACCGATAAAATGAACATTATTTGCAATAGATGCTACAGCACCTAACATGATGTTTGATACGAAATCACAATTTCGCCCTCCTCACTTACGACGTGACATTGACACATCAAACGCAGCTGACCACTATCCATATTGAGCATTTCCAAAGCTTTTATTTCCTTTTGGTTTATCTCATTGAGATACTGCATCCCTTCATCGACATAAGCAATACATGTAGTGCAATCCCCTACACGACATCCAAACTCCATCGATGCACCGGTTTTTTGGGCTACTTCACGTAGGGTCATACCTATAGGTACTTTTACTTTTATATTGTCATTACTTAAGATAACTGTAGCCACTGCCATCTCCTTTATCGTAAGATATTCAATAATATATGCAAAAACTGTTCTAATGACGTCCATACATGAGATAAAGATAGTCATAAATGTCGCTCAGAAAGAATCGGCGATTATCCTTCTCATCAAAATGTCCTACCCATCCACTATCACCTTCTATTACTTTACGACTGGGCAAGACAAACTCAGTGTAGGGAAGCTTGGCTTTAAGCGTTCCACAGTCTGAAATTGCATGGATCACTGCCTCAAAGAGTGTGTCTAAAGTATCAGTTTCATCATTAAGGTAAAGTGTACCATCTCGTTGAAAAAGACGATATATATTGAGGATCTTTCGCGCTTCTTGTTTATCCCTCATGACCTTTCTTCCCCTAATGCACAAATATAGACTATAGGATCTTGTGTTTCTAGAAAAAGTTGTAGTTTTTCATCATAAAAAGCACCGATACCCGTAAAACCAATACCATTATTTACTGCTTCAAGATGAAGCATATGTGCAAATGTACCTGCACATATCATGCTATGTGCCGTAAATTTTCTGGCAGTAAAGATGATAACCATAGCAGCATTCTTAATAAAAGACTGATCAACCAATAAATGACTCATAGTATCAGCATACTCACCATGCTTCTGTATTTTCCCCTCTTTATATATACCGGGATCTTTTGCAGCATTTTTTAAAATAACAACAGATGCACTTAGAGGTAATGACACTTGACTGCTACGTTGCAAAAAATAGTCTGATATCTCTCTATTGAGCATTGTATCTGCAAATAGTCGTACTGAACGTCGATCATAAATGGTTGCTATATTTTCTGTAAATGACTGTATCGGAGGGTATGTGACTGTATATTTATAGTGATCCAAATACTTTGAAAATGTGTTTATACTTTCACAATAGTCTGTGGGTGCTACCTGTATTAGTGGCGATTTGAACGGCTCAACACTTTTATCTGTCTCCTCCCCTACACTGACAGCCATACAAGAAAACTCTTGCGTTGAAAATCCCATGTGTTCATTAAGACTTAAAGTATCAATATCTGACAAAATTGTTGCTTTTTGTCCTAATACATGAGCAGAAGCCAATATAGCTCCTGTTTGGTGTCCTGCATCTATATAACAGTAACGTACAGCACGCTCTCCATACTTCCATTCTGAACGAAAAGGAACGATACTGACAATAAAAAGCATCCCTTTAAATCGGTTAGATAAGCCAACGAAAGGTTCTACCCCATCACGTTCTATCTCACGTATCAATACCAAACACTTCTCTTTTGCATCCACATGATAGATACCACTGATCACACCTTTTATGCCTCGGATCTGAACATAAAGTTCTATGGGGTGTAAATTACCCGCAGAGGGAGTATTGAGGCGGTAGTAGGGTTTTCCTCCTATATCTGAACATGAAGTAATACACCTTGATAGTTCTGCAATTTTTAATGCGGCTAAACTCTCATACCTATAACGAAATAAAAAATCAGGGTAGTGCTTAAACAAAGAAGGCTGTGAGGCCCAGTCGATATAGCCACTTGATCGTGCTACACGCATTGGTGTTAAGGATGTATCACTATAAAGTATCTGCATTAAAAGATCATTTTAGACAGACATCCAATTTTCATGTGTATGTCCTTTTTGTTTGAAGTTGACTGCTTCCTCAACCACTTTTAGGCAAGCTTCATAATCGACTTCGTCAACAACCTCAGGTACAATTTCTTTATAGATGATCAGTCCTTCACGGTCTATAACATACACTGCACGTGCCAATCTGTCTTTGAGTTTACCTTCTGAGATAAGTAACCCATATTTTTTGGCAAAATTAAGATTTGTATCTATCACCAATTCAGCATTTTCGATACACTCATTTTTACCATATTCTTTTACAAAATCAATATCATCAGTAGTAACCATATAAGTTGTTAATTTAGAAAATTGTTTAACCATATCGTTAAATTTCTTTGCACCCAAAGAACAAACTTCTGTTTTGAGAGAAGGAATCGCAATAAGTAACTGCGTAGTTGGAGCGATCATTCCAATCACATTTTGTGTCCCATCCAATTTAGTTATACGAGCAGCAGGCGCTTCATTTCCTATAGAAATTTTTTTACCTAGTAGTGGTGTTGGTGTTCCGTGTACTGTTATTTGCATAATATCCTCACTTTTTATGTATTTATATGCAAGAATTATTCCAAATATAAGCAATTAAATGTCTATTATTTGTACAATTTTATGTATAAGAATCTGTCTTTATTGTGCTAGAATTATAAATAAAGGTTAAAAAAATATGAAAAGTAGAAATTATGTTTAGCACCGAGATACCCGATGATTGTAAAAGTTGTTCACTGGCTTTTGCCTATAAAGAGATTGAACTTTTATATGATATTGCAGTATTGTTGAGCACATCAGAAGAGATAGAAGAGAGTATTGAAAAAGGTATGAGAATGCTTAAGCACAACAAATATTTTGATCGCTGTGCTCTCTTTCTTCTTAGTGACGACAAAACACAACTTGAGATATCTGCATCAATTGATCTTACACCGCAACAACGTACTATTGCTGTCTATAAGATAGGAGAAGGAGCTACTGGTATAGCAGCAAAAAGCGCTGAGCCTATTGTGATTGAAAACATTCATAACAATATAAATTATCTCAATAAAATGGGTGCACTCAATACTTCTTCTGTCTCTTATGTAGCTGTACCCGTGATACAAAAGGATGGAGTTGTAGGTGTTATCTCTGCAAACATCAGTAAAAATTCACCACTTAATTTTGATGAGATCGTTCGTATGCTAACTATCCTTGGATCTCTTTCAGTTGGTTCACTCACAGTGCATCGCCGTTTTACGAAAGAGAAAGAAGATATTCAAGAGCTTAAAAGTTATTATAGAGATGAGATGCTAAGTGAATATAAGTTTGAGAATATCGTTGGTAAAAGTAAAAGTATGCAGCAGATCTTTAGTATGATCGAAACAGTTGCTCCTTCAGATGCAACTATTTTGGTCCGAGGTGAAACAGGTACAGGTAAAGAGCTTATCGCCGCTGCTGTTCATAACATCAGCCCACGTAAAAATGGACCCTTTATCAAGCTAAACTGTGCAGCTATTAGTGAAACATTGCTTGAATCCGAACTTTTTGGTCATGAAAAAGGAGCTTTTACAGATGCAAAAGAGATGCGTAAAGGACGTTTCGAACTTGCAGATGGAGGTACACTGTTCCTAGATGAAATTGGTGACATTACACCAGGGTTGCAAGTAAAACTTTTGCGTATTTTACAAGAGCAGGAATTTGAACGTGTCGGGGGAACAAAAACAGTTAAAACCAATGTCCGTTTAGTAGCAGCCACTAACCGGAATCTCGAAGATATGGTTAAAAAGGGGGAGTTTCGTGAAGATCTTTTTTATCGTCTAAATGTGATTCCTCTTAACCTACCTCCATTGCGAGAACGTTATGAAGATATACAGCTTCTCATAGAACATTATCTTCAAAAATATATGAAAACACATCATAAAAAGATGCATTTTTCAAAATCAGCATTGGAACTTTTACTTGCGTATCCATGGCCAGGGAATATTCGTGAGTTGCAAAATACTATGGAGCGGATCGTGCTGATCTGTCCTGATGGTGAATTAGCACCTGAAATGCTTAACCATGTTTTACCCTTCAACTATCAGAAGATGTATATGCCACAAGTAGAAACACCTGTATCCATTATCCCGCAGGAAGCACCACAGGAAGTTTCCCACACTATACCTGAGGAGGAAAGACCTTCTTTAACAAAGTCAAGTCTTCAAGATATGGAAAAAGAGGCGATCATCAAAGCACTTATTGAAAATCGGGGTATCCAAACTAAAGCAGCCAAACAGTTAGGTATGACTGCACGACAGATAGGCTATAAAGTTAAGAAATATGGGATTGATCTGTAGGTAGGAATTATATAGATGTAAGAGAGGTTCTCACCTCTCTTACGATTCACCCCCTACTGATAATCTTTGCATTCACTTCATCCGGTAAGTTTTTAGCACCTGGTTCAATAAACCATACATCTCCATTGGTAAGATTAACATTCCCACCCCACTTCTCTTCTGTGTCAAACTCCAACGTTTCAATGATCTCTTCCATATCTCTTTTAGCCACATAAAAAAGTACTTCACCTTTATCATTTTCTCGTAACATTACTTTTGCCATTATTTATCCTTTTAGTGAAATTAAAAATTTTTTTACAGAATACCATATATCGGTCTTCACAGATTTTTCAAATGTTATTTTCATATAGTCATGGCCCAGTTTAAGAATATAAGATGCTACGTTAAAGTATGCATCCTTCTGCGGAAAGTCACTACGATAATGCACTCCTCTACTTTCTTTTCTTAGGAGTGCAGAGTGTGCCATTGCTTCAGCAATGAAAAGTGCATTGTAAAACTCTAAAATAGAGGAAAGTTCTACATTGTTTTCAAGCTCTTTACTGACACAGTGCAACCCATATCGCTTTCCTCTTAGATACCTCGTATACGATATAGCCCTATTCAACGTTTCTTCGGAACGGAAAGCTCCAACATCTCTAAAAAGAGATCCTCCCAAATTGATTCGCATAGCATTGATGTTAAAATGATTTTCTCCGTTAATGATAACGTTAACCCTATTCATATCTTTCTCAACACATGCATAATCAATAGGCTGATAATCACACTTGTTGGAAAATCGTGCTGCTTCATATCCTGAAATACGTCCAAAGTAGGCACCTTCCAATAATGAATTCCCTCCCAATCTGTTGGCACCATGCACACCCGTTACTGCACACTCACCACATGCAAATATGCCAGGAATATCCGTTGATGTATCACTACGTGTCCAGATACCCCCAATCGTATAATGTGCAGATGGTGTAATTTCCAATAATTCTCTGGTAATATCAATTCCTGCACTGTTAAGTGCCATTTTACGGGTCGATGGGAGTTTTGTATCAATGAGTGATGCACTTAAATGACGAAAATCAAGATACACCTGATGTCCTAATGATATATGTTCAAGAATCGCACGTGAGAGCTTATCTCGTGTTTCTAATTCATCAGTAAAACGTGTACCTGTTTCATCGACTATATATGCTCCCTCTCCACGTGCAGCTTCACTGATCAATGCCCCATTGGTTTTCAATGTTGTAGGATGAAACTGGACAAACTCCATATTAGAGAGTCTCATATTAGCACGAAATGCTGCAGCGATGACATCCCCTGAACTCTCTTGTGAATTAGTAGAATGACCTCTAAAAATACCTGCATACCCCCCTCCGGCAAGGACCAGTGACTTACAGACTAAAGCTATGACATGTGAATCTTCACGACGTAAAACAGTGATACCGGAAAGTTTTTGATTAAATGTCGTAATATTTAGAAATTGATAGTTCGCCAGTAACTCTATACCCTCTTTACGACATTGTCGGAGTAGAGACTGTATAATTGATGAACCTGTTCGATCAGCAATATAACAAGTGCGGTTGCTACTCCCTCCAGCAAAAGGACGTTGTGCAACAGAATCATCTTCATTCGTATCAAAAGCTACACCCATGTCAGACAATTCTTTAACAATATTAGGTGCTTCTTTACACATTTTTTCTATATTATTACGATGTGTCAATCCATCAGCACCTACTATAGTATCATTAGCATGTTCACTAAAAGAGTCATATTCACTTAGATTAATAACCGCATTAATACCTCCGGATGCTACTGCTGAATTAGAACGTAAAGGATTACTTTTAGTCACTATAGCTACACTGCGACCTGCTCTTTTGGCATAAAGTGCTGCATGAAGCCCTGCAATACCACTACCAACTACAATAACATCATACAGCATTTTTATCTCCAAATAAATTTTTAACATCTTCATGTTTACTGGCAGGAACGTAGGCCAACAATAGATTTTCCTTAACATGCTGAGGATCAACTGCACCAAACAAAGCACTCAAAACAGATCCTGAACGTGCAAATTGAAGTGCCGTAATAATATCTGTCAATTCGGATGTACCTAGCGCTTTGGTGACCTTTTCATCAAAAGAACCTTTAAAAAGGTTCATTTGTAAAAGTGATGAAGCAGCCAATAGATTGAGTCCATATCCTTGTGCTGCTTGCATTAGCGTGTAGTATTTATTATCAGGTCCTTTTTGGTTTGAATAATTATAGGCATGTGGTTTACCCAAATTAAATGGACTTTCTATGTATTTAAAATGATGTGATACACCGCCGACTTCCTGTGCGATCTTCATGATCTCATGAAGACCAAGGTATTCTGTATGTCCATCTTCATATAAAAAGGCATTCCATGATGCGATACCATAATTACGTATCTTTCCTTCTTTTACAAGCTGTTCAAATAAGGCAAAAGCTTCTTTGATACGGGTAAGAACAATATCCCTATCTACATAGCCAAGTTGTGTTTCCGGATTATGCAAAAAGAGTACATCAAGTGTTTTGAGCTTGAGGTTTTTCAAAGACTGTTCAACACTCCATCGTAAATAATCAGTACTCATGCAGTGCTGATCGATCACTATTTCCTCTTTTGTAGCAAGTCCATTCTTAAGTACCTTGCTCTCTATCCATGCATAAGGATTCTCAGGAAAAGGAAATTCCAGGGGTAGGAACCCTGCTTTAGAGGTTATCACAAGAGCTTCTCTTTCTACTTTGCCTTCACTTAACAATTCTTCTAGTGCTTCGCCGATCTCTTGTTCACTAACCTGGTAACGGTAGTTAATAGCAGTATCTATCAGGTTAATACCATTAAGAATAGCCATTTTAACTGACTCTTTATAGTTAACGATATAGTTCTCTTCACGATAAGGCTCTTTACGAAATGTACCAAGCCCTAATGATGAAAGAAAGACTTCTCCATCAAAACGATAAAAATCTTTACTATACTGTGAAAACTGCTTAAGATACTTGAAGGTACCTTCTTTTGTCGCATATTCCATTATGTAACGATAACCTTGAGAGGCGCTTTTAGTTTAAACTTCAACATATCTTCAATCCCAGCAAGTGTCGTTGTCGTATTCATGGAACAGCTCATACACTCACCTTGATACTTGATAAGTACTTCAAATACTCCATCTGCTTCTTTGATATCTATCAGTTCAACATTACCACCGTCTGCTTTTAATGTTGGACGGATATATTCTTCAAGTATAGATTCAACTGCTTTTATCTTTTGCACAAGTCCCATAGATTCAAAAGTACCATCGCCTTTGGCTTCAATGATCTTACGTGATTTCTCTTCAGCTTCCATCTCATTAAGAGCCACAGTAAGCAAGTCAATCAAATACACATCTTTTTTCTCATGACCACCAGGTTTGATACATGACTTACAAAAAGCACCTGCTTTTGTATAGTTAGTGATTTCTTCTATGCTAGTGAGTTTATTAAGATGAATGACTTCTTGTACAGTATCTTGAGTTACCCTGGCACATTCACATAAAATAAATTCATCTTCGAAACTATCCATATCGACATTTTTATAAATTGAAGCCGCCTTTTTAATCACATCATACGCCATAACAGAGCAGTGCATTTTTTGACCTGGTACAGCAGGAATGTCTTCATTGTCTCTGAGTGCTTTTTCTACATCTATATTGGTAATTTTTAAAGCTTCATCAACGCTTTTACCCATACAAAGCTCTGCCATCATATCAGAACTTGCGATGGCAGTACCACAGCCAAAACTCTTAAACTTACTGTTTATGATAGTATCATCTTTTGGGTCTATCAACCAGTAAAGTCTTACAGCATCTCCACAACTCTCCGCACCAAAGTCAGCAATAACAAGTGTATTATCACCTGCTTGCTCTTCAGTGATCTCTCCCATATTAGCAGGGTTATCCATTCTTTTTTGTACTTCTTGTGAATACTCTTCCCAGAGTGCACCACCAATGAGGTCATTTCTTGCCATAGTATAATCCTTTAGTATTGTTAATGACCTAAGTAATGCAAAATATATTCCATAACATTATTCATCTTTTTAAACATTGCACAACAAAATTGTCACTTCACTACTAATACTACAAAAATGTCATCTTTATAAATAAAGTCTTCTAATCAGGAACAAAAATTGCATAACGACTTAAAATCAAATAAAGGAATATAAATGTATTTAATTACAGCGATTATTGACTCGGAATGTTTAGTAGACATACTTAAGGATCTTAGTACTTCAAAGATAGAAGGTGTAACACTGAGTCAAGTAACTGGAAAAGGAGGCACAGTTGGTATTACAAATGAATCAGTAATAAATATAGATGCCCACACTAAGCTTGATATCGTTGTTTCCAATGATTATTTTAAAGAGCTTGCAAAAGAGGCTATCCGTGTAAATGCGAGAAAGGCGGAAAAAGGATCAGGGAAAATGTGGGTTACTCCAGTGCTTGAAGTAGAACGTATCCGTACAGGTGAGACGAATGAAGATGCACTTTCTCATTCAAGTATTGAAAATACATCCGTACATGCAGATAATTATTTTGAGTCTACAGATACACCGTCTAGTTAATCAAACATCAAAAAGGAAAAAAGTTGCAAAACTCTTTTATCAAAGCTACAGAGATCTGGGAACCAAACCGTGATAAAACACAACTTACATTAGTCAGTGGCCATTATGGACCACATAAAGAATTTAAAGAGCAAAGTCTGTCTATGACATTTGATTATAATGAGGGATTACCTGGAAAGACATGGGCAGAAAAACATCCTATTATTTTAACATCTTTAGAAGGCAGTTTTTTTAAACGGATAGAAATGGCCAAAAAAATTGGTCTCACATCTGCCATTGCTATGCCGATATTTTCGGGAGAATATCTCCACGCTATAGTTGTTTTTTTATGTGGAGACAATGAAGAACATGCAGGAGCTATTGAACTATGGGCTAAAGAGCCTGACAAGTCTTATGAGATGGGGCTTGTTGAGGGATATTATGGTTCTATGGAGAACTTCGAGTGGATATCGAAAAATGTAAAGATCATGCGTGGACATGGTCTGCCCGGTACAGTTTGGTCAGACCAAATGCCGCTCATCATTAAAAACTTAGGGGAATCAGATACCTTTTTACGAGCAATAAAAGCTGCCAAAGAGGGAATCACCACAGCACTTGCACTGCCTGCATGGATGAAGGAAGAAGATGGCTACGTGATGACATTTCTCTCTGCAAAAGGAACACCCATAGCACGTCGTTTTGAGATATGGATACCAGATGATACGGGTGAAGCGTTAGTCTTTCGTGATGGTCACTGTGATAAAGGTACCGATCTTTCAGAGCAGTATGCTCTTACGCGCTTAGAGAAACACACTACCGCTCTTGGAAATGTCTGGAAAACCGGATATCCGATTTTAACCGATACATTTGAAATAGAAGGAAAGCAAATAAATTTTTCTTCGCTACTTGCCCTGCCCATTATTCAAAATGGATTTTGTAAAGCTATCGTGGTATTTTATAATTAAAATACCACGGCTATATTTAAGACTAATTTAGCAAGTATATACAGTTAAAGCATCTCAAGCTGATATAAAAACCGACGTTCTTTGAAAGCTGGTATATCAAGTTCCTGACGATATTTTGCAATGGATCGACGTACCATTTGCACACCAAAGCGTTCTTCGATCTTTTCATGAAGAATCTTATCACTATAGGGTTTATCTTTATCTTCACTCTCTACCAGTCTTTGCAGAAAGTGTTTGATCTCTGAAGTAGATACCTCTCCGATCGAATTAGAGAAAAAATCCTTAAATGCAAAGATACCATGCTCCGTCTCCATATATTTACCACTAATTGCACGAGATACTGTTGACTCATTAAATCCAAGTATTTCAGCTACATCTTGCAGCTTCAAAGGGTTAAGTTCCCCTCCCATAAAAAAATTATATTGTTTTTCAATAAGCACAAGGGTGATGTTGTAAAGTGTACTTTTACGAAGATCTAAAAGTTTGACAAGTTCACGTGCTTCTTTGAACTTTTGTTTTGCAAAATTCTCATATTTATCGATCTGTGTCACTTTTAAATCAGGATAAAAAGAATTATTCATCTGGATGGTTAGCTCATCCTTCTCAAATACAACAAAAAGTTCAGGTAAAATAGCTGGTTCACTTGGCATATATTTTATGGCAGGAGGATTTTTTAAGTGTTTGAAAACTTCTTTTGCATCATGCATACGAGGATGAAGTAAAAACTTTTCAAGTGATTCAAATTGTACGATCATCGCACTTAGAAGAATGCTCAATTCATCATCAAGATCAAATTCATTTAACTGAAATAAAAATGATTCTTTATAATCCATTGCACCTACACCATAAGGCATGAGATATGCAAAACGCTGCCGTACTGCTTCAGCTTGATATTCATCAACTCCACACTGCTGGCCAACCTCGTTAATATCTCCCTCAAAATATCCTTCATCATTGATATATAGAATGATCTGTCGTGCTATTTTTTGCGAAATAGGTGTCGGGAAAAGTGGTGCAACGATTTGTTCATCCAATATTTCATAAAGTGACTTCGTGGATATACTCATCCATTCAATTTCATCACTTGAAGCATTAGAAACATGATTTTGATATTCAAGATAGGCTTGATGTGTATTGGCTGACGATCCCTCAGCAACTTCAAATCCAGAACTTACTTCCAGACAGGGATTTTCATTGGCTATGTTTTGAATATGTTTATCCAGATCAGACAGTGAACATTGAAGAAGGGGTAACCATGTTTGCATAGAAAGACGTGGTAACTGTTTCTGCTTAAAATTAAAAGATTGCTTCATTCTCTGCTATCTCTCCTATTGTTCTTTTTATATATAGTATGCATTTTTTATTCTAGACTTTACATATACTAACATTTTAATCCCAATTTTGTCTATCTTCAACTGTGTAAAAACTTTGGAACTACTTTTAATAGTTTGAAAAAATATTAAATGCATATCTCTTCAAACCATTAATGAAGGTCTCCAGTAATACTGGAGACGATATATAAATAGACTAATATTTAATACGTATGTGTCCATTTGGTTCTATAATTTTCATTTGACATGCTAGACGTGCTTTAGGGCTGGTTTCAGAAACTGTTTTCATAACGATCTTCTCTTTTTCAGTCATTGGACTCAAAAACTCCATTCCTGATTCAATCATTACAACACATGTTCCACACTCACCATCACGACATCCAAATGGTAGAGCTGAACCTGATGCCTCTACAATATCCTGGATCGTTTTTCCCGGTTTAACATTAATCGCTAAAAAGTCATTTACTATTTCTACTCTTGTTGTCATTTACTTCTCCTTCTTTATGCTAATTTGAATTGGAATAAAATCCCAATTCACGCAGTCGTCTTAAGCAGACGGCTCTCGTAACTTGTTGCTCTTCATACTACTCAAATGGTTTAACTAGCATTGAACCTTTAACGATGCATTGACATGCAAGTCTTATCGGTGTTTGCTGAGCATATTGCTGAGCTGTTTCAGCCTCTTTTTTACTAATAGCTCCCATTTCAACTAGAGTATTCAACTCTTTGTCTTCCATATAGGTAGTGTATTTGTCTTTATCCCATGCGTCAGGATCAACTGTACTCTCAAAACCCTTTACATCAGGGCTTGATTCAAGTTCTTCAACCTTGACTGCACAGCTACCACACAGCCCATCCTTACACTCAGTAGGAATTGTTACACCATTATTCATAGCTACTCGTAAAAGAACATCTCCTTGTTTTGCAAGAACACGCTTATCCATTTCATCACCAAATCCGCAAAAGATGATATTTACCATTTATTCTCCTTCTTAATTTTTCCAGTATTTACACCAGTGGCAGGTACAAAAACCTTCGTCAATACCCAAAAGTCAGTCATTACTTCCTTTATTTTGAGATTGCTCTGCTTCTTTTTTTGCAGCTTTTTGTGCACGGTGTTCTCTGAGCCATTCAAGCTCTTCTTGTACTTCATCATAGCCGTCAACATCATCAATAGCCACAAGTTCGGCTTCACGGCATCCATACGTATCACCCTCTTCAATAAAATGTATCTCATAAATACGAATGACTTGAAGCCAGTCACCTATACGTACAACATAACCCTCTGCTCCAGGAGGCACTAATACAGCATTAGGTTCATGAAAAGGATTAGAACCATCATTGCGAATAGGTTTAGTGATCCTTACACGTTGTCCTAAATAAAAAGTAGGAAGTATCTCATCTTTAGTTGAAGCTGATATTTGGCTGGCTTGTGCATGCGTGTATTCCATTACTCACCTCCTCTTCATCATTACATTCTGTAGAAGTTGAACATGTACTACAAGCACTTGGTTTATCAAAGGTATCCCATATCACTGCAGCAGAAGGAGCATAGCCATTTTCAAAATTTTTGTAGACAGAGATCAAAGCAAACTTATAATAATCAAGTAGTTTTTCTTCACTACCCAGATCATGTCCCTTAGCTTTACTGATCATCTCACCATATTGCTTTAAAATATGAAAACGTTTAACATAGACCAAACGCTCATTATAGTCGAGATCAAAAAAATCAAAATACTCTTCCGTATCTGTTAATGCTTCAAACTCTGTAAGTGCGCTCATTATTCATCCTTTTATTTATTTTTAATATGCATTTATGACTCTTGGGATAAGAACCAAAATTAATAATTTTTATTACAAATAACAACATTTTTGTCGCTATTGAATTGCCATCTCATTTTTTACTTGCTCTGCCCAAGTTGTCAACCTTTGAGCAGTTAGCTCAGCCTGATTTACATCATCTATTGCTAAACCACAAAACTTTCCTTCTTCTTCTGCCAAAGAGAATGTATAGTTATATCCTTCTGTAGGCCAGGTCCCATAATTGGTATCCGCACCTAATCTGCTGAATATATCTTTCATTTTTTTCAAAGCAGATATAAAATGCTCTCCATGGGTATCTTGATCCCCCGCTCCAAAGAAAGCTACTTTTTTACCTGAGAAATCAGGTTCTTCATTATCCATTTCATAGAGTGGATCTACCCAATCACGCTGAGGATCACCCTGACCCCAGGTAGAAGACCCTATCAACAAAATGTCAAACGATTCAAACTGATCAAGGTCATCATAATCTTCTTCCATATTGATAAGTTCTGCCCCATCAAAAAGTTCTTCCAATTGTTCTGCAGCAGCATGCGTAATACCACTACTGCTCCCTACAAAAATACCTACATTTGCCATTATGCTTTATCCTTACACGGTTTGTATTGTTCAAAAAGAGAAAATGCTCTATCTAAATGCTTTTGACCATCTTCATACAGTTTATCTAGCGTTCTATACCCAAATCTATGTGCATCTTTGAAGTATTTATCTACAAGTACTATTTTATCGGCGATCACAATACATCTTCCAAAACCTTCATGGCTCATTTCCATAACAACATTACACATTTCACCTGTTTTTCTTTCAAACTGTAAGGCGATCGCTTTATATATCATCTTGATCTCACCAATTAGCATTTCATCAATATCTGCAATAATAGGTATTTTTTTCAAATCTTCTTTTGTCTTAACAAATTTTTTAGTCAATAACTCTTCATCACTCATCTTAGACCAGTTACCAAACTGATCAGTCGCTCTAAGTTGACGAAGCAACTCTTGTGTAAATAAATTATGTTCTAATGTAGTATCGTTCATAGGTATCCTTTATGATTTTTTTATTATTCTGCTGTCCAACGTGCTAAGCGAGGGTCTTCCGTTGTCTCTATGTTCATAATTTGTTTGATCCATGGTGGAGGATTATCATTTAGCATGGATACTAACTCTTTTAATACATCTTCGATCTTACGAGGTTCCTGTACTTTCATCGGGTTCATTCCTGCACGGATCACTTTGGCTGCTGCAGTACCACCAATAGATTCACAATACATAATATTAATACCTTGAAGTGCTTTGACTTTATATTCGGTTTTTTCATCACCTTCCATTGAAGAAGTATCTGTTTTGATGACACCATCGACTTCAAATCCTTCTTTAGAAACCTTGTAAACGACAAACTCTTTTGCACCGCCAAAGTGCGCATTGATACTCTCAAGATCCTTTGTCGCAAAAGCAACCCTCATACTATTTGCCAGATTGCTTGTGCCTTCTACTGTTATCTTGCTTATTTCACCCATGATGTTTAATCTCCCGTAATTTATTTGCTGCTTCAAAAAGAAAATATGTACTTCCTTCATAAAGTTGATCATTTTTAAGTTGATTTCCAAGCTCTTCATAGTTTGGAAATCCTCTTAACATAAGTCCAGCATGGCTATGCTCATCCATATGCAATAATCGTTCCGTATGGAAATTGCTGATAACCAGATCTGCATCTTCAAAGTAAACTTTTGCATCTTCGAGGTCACCCACAAAGACTGTACCCGCTTTGATCTTCTCCAATACAGGACTATAAACCGTAGAAATAACTGCGTCAATAGTACCTCCTACACTTTGTAGAAGTTCACATATACCGATACACATATCAGGCTCTCCAGTCACCACAAATCGTGATGAACCGATAAGAAAATGGCTGTCAAGCATCGTATCTTGTAATCGTCCTCGCCAACGTTTGAGTAATGGTATTGGGTCTATTTGTCTTATTTTCATCAATGCTGCGACAAAATTGTCATTCATATCCAGCCCCATAAGATGATCAAAATGTAAATGGCTTGTTTTTTCGTTCTTTTTCAATAGTGCTTTGGCAGCTATATCCATAGAAGCACCTATGCTCACCACAGTAGCAGTATCTCCCAACTTTTGTATATCTGCTATACTGATAGCCCCTGTACCAAGCTTTCCTTGCCCTTCACTCAAATAGCCATCGAGTGAGGTTGAAAGGTCAGGCAGAGCATAAGTATCAAACCCAAATCCTTCACATAGAATTTTTATCTTTTCTACTTCAATAGGCTGCATACTTACATGTGGCAAGAGTAATAATTTATTAGGTTTTATTTCCTTTGATTCTTCTGTATGCTGTTCTATAAGAGCTTTAGCTGTCAATGCCCAACCACTCTCCAACCCTCCCTCAAAATCAGGTGTATTGACATAGCAGTAAGGAATTTCAATATGCATCCCTACACTTCGTACATCATCTCCTTTAGTCTCAGTCAGTCCTGTAGTATGCAGACCGATAAGCTCAGGTTTTAGGTTCTTGTTTTTTTTGGTAATATTTTCAATTGCCATTAGAATGGAATAATCACCCCCATCCAAAATAGCTGTAATGTCTGTCACTGAAGTGTTATACATCGCAATTGGTTCATTAAAATGACGCGTATAAAAGACTTTAGTATACGAAGCACAACCTTGTGAAGCATGCATAAGAGGCATACAATTTTTAATTCCCATAAAAGCAAGTGCTGCACCCATAGGTTGTGAGTGTTTAATAGGATTAACCTGTAAAGGTTTAT
>JAPHUJ010000060.1 GCA_026193735.1 Sulfurovum sp. | reverse complement strand
GGATTGGCACAGATGATCGCAATGCATTATGGAGAGATTCCTATAGTCCATCGTGTTGGAGGCTTGGCGGATACGGTACATCACTATAAAGATTTTGATGCCAAGACAGTTGAAGGATATGGTATCGTATTTTCTGAACTAAAAGCCGTTTCATTTTTAAAAGCTATTGATCAGGCCATAGAACTTTATACAAGTAAAGCACATTATAACAAGATAGTAAAGCATAATATGTCGTGTGATTTTTCTTGGCAAGAGAGTGCAAAATCATATCAAAAACTATACGAAAAAATTACAAAAAAGAGAAGTCATGGGTAAATTAAATATATTGATCGCAGCATCTGAAGTTGTTCCTTTTGCAAAGAGTGGTGGCTTGGCAGATGTTGCCGGTGCACTTCCAAAAGCATTACGTGCTTTGGGGCATGATGTACGGGTTGTAATGCCACGATATTACATTGTTGATAAGGAAAAGTATGGTTTGAAACCATTGGAAGGATCATTGGGTGTTCCTATGGGGAGTATGGGTGAAGCATGGGCAGGTGTTTTAGAAGGTGTTCTACCTGGGAGTGATGTACCGGTCTATTTCATCGAGCACGAAGGATTTTTTGGACGAATTGGTCTCTATGATGAAGATGGGAAGGGGTACGGGGACAATGACAACCGTTTTATCTTTTTTTCAAAGGCGGTTATGCAACTGGCAAAAAAATTGCATTTCAGACCTGATGTCATTCATGCCAATGACTGGCACACGGCAGCTATACCGGTTTTGCTGAATACAACATATGCGTTTGATCCTGATTTTGAAAATACAGGAACACTGCTGAGTATTCACAACTTGCAGCATCAAGGTAAGTTTTACAAGGGAACGATGGATGTACTCGGTGTTGGCTGGGAACATTTTAATGCAAATGAGCTTGAAGAATACGACGGTGTAAACCTGCTTAAAGGCGGGATCGTTCATGCCGATGCGATCAACGCAGTGAGTAAAAAATATGCGCAGGAGATCCGCACACCTGAGTTTGGTTGGGGACTTGACAGATTGATCAATGATAAGGCGTATAAACTCTACGGTATTCTTAACGGTGTGGATTATGATGAGTGGAGTCCTGCGGTGGACACTCTTATCCCTAAGACATTTGATATGAATGACCTTTCGGGTAAAGAAGTTTGTAAAACAGCCTTACAAAAACAGTTCAATCTGCCTCAGGGATCTGATGTGCCAGTGATAGGATTGGTCGGCCGTCTTGCTGAACAAAAGGGAATTACCCTATTGTCTGCAGCTATATGGAATTTGATGGAGCTGGATATACAGATCGTACTACTTGGTGCCGGTGAAAAATGGGCAGAGCATTTTTTCTCTGATGTCGCTTCAAAGTATCCGGAAAAATTCGCCTGTTATATCGGTTACCAAAATGATCTCGCGCACCAGATCGAGGCGGGGAGTGATATGTTTTTAATGCCATCACTTTTTGAGCCTTGTGGTCTTAATCAGATCTACAGTCTTCGTTATGGGACAGTTCCCATTGTACGTGCCACAGGAGGGCTGGATGATACCATTGAAAACTACGAGAGTGTAAGTAAAAGTGGTACAGGTTTTAAGTTTTATGATGCAACACCTGAAGCACTAAGCGGAACTGTAAAATGGGCCGTTGATACCTGGTATCATGACAAGACCGGATTTGACCAGTTACGTCACAACGGTATGCAAAAACGTTTTGACTGGAGTGAAGCGGCAAAAGGTTATGAAGACCTTTACCGTCATATCATCGGTGGCCGCCTTAGCAGCAGCCATCAATAGGAGCTATTATGAAACACCCGATTTACTATAATGTATCGCATTTGAGCGAACTCGATATTTATCTTTTTAAACAAGGTAGCCACACCAAAATGTATGAGAAGTTTGGTGCACATAAGATGGAGCACAAGGGAAAAACTGGTATCCATTTCGCAGTTTGGGCACCTAATGCAGAGCGCCTTAGTGTTCGTGGTGATTTTAATAATTATGATATTGAAGCACATCCTCTCAAAATGCGCAGTGATGACTCAGGTATTTGGGAAGGTTTTATAGAAGGAGTAGAAGAGGGACTAACTTATAAATATCACATAGTTTCAAAGTTTCATGATATCGTACATGAAAAAAGTGATCCCTTTGCCTTTTTTAGTGAAAAACCATCAAAGTCTGCTTCACGTGTTTGGAGTCTTGATGGATATGATTGGAAAGACAAAGGATGGATGAAAAAGCGTTATAAGCATAATGCCCATGATGCTCCAGTCTCTGTTTATGAAATGCATCTGGGTTCGTGGAAACGCAAGGTCGAGGAAGAAAACCGCTATCTTACTTACAGAGAATTGGCAGTTGAACTGCTTGAGTATCTTAAGTATATGAACTATACTCATGTTGAGTTCATGCCTCTAACAGAGTATCCATATTTTGGATCATGGGGTTATCAGGTGGTCGGTTATTTTTCTGCTACGGCGCGTTTTGGTGAGCCAGAGGATCTGATGTATTTGATAGATGTCCTGCACCAAAACGGCATTGGTGTCATTATGGACTGGGTACCTTCACACTTTGCGGTTGATATGCACGGGCTTATCAATTTTGACGGGACGGCTCTATATGAGCATGAAGACCCAAGACAGGGATTTCATCAGGAGTGGGGAAGCATCATTTTCAACTACGGCCGTAACGAAGTTAAATCATTTTTGATAAGTTCGGCAATGTTCTGGCTTGATAAATACCATATAGATGGCATAAGAGTTGATGCGGTTGCTTCTATGCTTCATCTTGATTATGCCAGAGAAGAGGGTGAGTGGATCCCCAATAAATATGGTGGCAATGAAAACCTGGAGGCAGTTGACTTTTTACGGAAACTCAATGAAAGTACCTATAGTGCATTTCCAGACATAATGATGATCGCCGAAGAATCGACAGCATGGCCGATGGTAACCCGTCCGACCAGCATTGGTGGTCTTGGTTTTGGTTTTAAATGGAACATGGGTTGGATGCATGACACGCTCAAATATATGAGTTATGATCCTATTCATCGTCAGCATCACCATCATCAACTTACCTTTAGTCTATGGTATGCTTTTGATGAGCATTTTATGTTGCCGTTGAGTCATGATGAAGTGGTACATATGAAAGGCTCACTGATCAATAAAATGCCCGGAGATAATAACCAGAAATTCGCAAATTTACGCGCAATGTATGCTTATATGATGGCGCATCCGGGTAAAAAACTGCTCTTTATGGGCGGTGATATCGCGCAATACGCCGAATGGAACTTTGAGAAAAGTCTTGATTGGCATTTGCTTGAAAATCCATTACACGCTAAGCTACAGAAGATGGTAAGCGATCTTAATCTTATTTACCGACAAGAGCGTGCTTTACATCAATATGATGAGAAACATGCTGGTTTCGAGTGGATAGATGATGGAGACTATCAGCATAACTGTATCAGTTTTATGCGTAAAAGCGATGATCCTGATGAGACGGTTTATGTACTTTGTAACCTTGCGGATGAGACGCGTGAATCGTATAGAGTGGGTGTTCCGTATGCAGGTGAATATGTCGAGATATTTAACTCGCAGTCGAGCTATTACGAAGGGTGGAATATTGGTAATACCGGACCTGTTAAAGCCCAAAAAGAGCTGATGCATGGACGTGAATACTCGATAACACTGACTTTACCACCTTTGGGCGTTATTTATTTAAAACGAATAGTTGATAAGTAGACGAAATGAAAAAACGTACTAAAATTTTAGCGACTCTTGGACCGGCTTCCGATTCACTGGAAAAGATCGAAGCATTAATGCTTGCGGGTGTCAATGTTTTTCGTTTGAACTTCAGTCATGGAACACATGCCTACCATTCTGAAGTACTTGGGCGCATTAGAGAAGCAATTGAAAATACCGGACTTATTACAGGAGTATTACAGGACATCAGCGGACCGAAGATCCGTGTTGGTATGCTCGAAGAGGACTTTGAACTTAGAGTGGGAGATATTGTTGAGTTTGTCAGAGAGGAGATTATCGGTGCTAAAGTCGCAGAGGGGCATTACCGTCTTACGATCAACCAAAAAAGTATCCTTGATCAACTCCATGTCGGTGAGTATATCTATATGTATGACGGGATCATTCGTTCAAGAGTCGTCGAAGTTTCAACAGAAAATGTCAAAGTTAGAATTGAGAACGATGGGGTATTGAGTTCCAAAAAAGGGGTCAATTTTCCCAATACCAGACTGGGTATCGATGTTCTTACCTCCAAAGACAAAGAAGATATGCTGTGGGGTGTGCAAAACCATGTCGACTTTATGGCTATTTCTTTTGTCCAGCATGCCAAGGATATGCGTGCAGCACGTGCTATCATCGATGAATATGATGGACGTACACAACTTTTTGCTAAGATCGAGAAATTTGATGCGGTTGAAAATATTGATGAGATCTTGAAAGAGAGTGATGGATTGATGGTCGCAAGGGGTGATCTAGGAATTGAAATCCCTTATTATAATGTACCGACCGTTCAGAAAATGATCATTAAAAAAGCGAATGATGCCAGTAAGCCTGTCATAACGGCAACACAGATGCTGCTATCTATGACCAAAAATGATACGGCAACGCGTGCAGAGATCAGTGATGTGGCCAATGCTGTTTTGGACGGCACAGATGCAGTTATGCTTTCAGAAGAAAGTGCTATGGGACACAACCCTGTTCTTGCTGTGGAGGCTATGGTTAATACTATTCGGGCAACCGAAGAGAATTATCCGTTTAATCGTTTGTCATATTTCCAAATGTATGATGCTTCAGATAAAATAAATGAGTCGGCTGTTCGTCTCTGTAGAAGTCTGGATGCAGCGGGTATCTTGACGATTACCTCTTCGGGAAGATCGGCCAAAAAAATAGCCCGTTACCGCCCAGATACCCCTATCTATGCGGTAACGCATGATTGTCGTACTGCGCAAGCATTGACTATAGTCTGGGGTGTTGTGCCTGCCTTCATGGTTAATGACAAAAACTTGGAACATATGATGAGTGAAGTAATGGATCAGGGTATCAAACGCGGTGTGCTTGATATGGACAGCCGCTACATACTGACAGCGGGAGACCCGGTCGGTGTGAGTGGCTCAACAAATATGATCCGTATCATCACTGCCCACGAAATTGAATATTTCAGGTCATTACTATGGCAGAAGTAGTTTAAAAATGTTTCATAACTATTGCCTGAGCTTCATCATGAATCTGCTTGAAATAGACTTCGTTAATAAGACTCTCCGTATAGATATTAGGGGATGTTTACCAAATATATTTGCGTTACGCAGTACATTCTATGTACCCACTGTGTAATCTTTTTGATGTATAATCATTTATGCAAAATGAAAATTTGACCTCCCCTGAATTCATGGATAAATTAGCTCAACTTACCAGTGCAAAAAATGAGAGTGACGAAGCTTTTGTGCTGTCATTTTTAGCACTAAAAAAGTCTGAACGTGCCAATGTGGTTACAGAACTACCCGATACTTACCAAAAAGAGCTTTGCCGTAAGTTAAGTGATGTACAATTGGCCAGTTTTGTCAATCTGATGCGTACTGATGATGCGACCGACTTTATGATCATCCTTAAAGAGGTAGATGAGGCAAAATGGCTCAAAACCATTGAATTACTCGATAGCACTTTGACCAAAGCGGTCAAAACACTGATGGATTACTCAGAAGAGGAAGCAGGCTCATTGATGGAGATCGAGATCTTTACTGTGACTAAACATGAGACGATACATGATTCTATGAAACGACTTCGCAGATTGATCGATAACCATTCACTTGAACATATCCATAATGTTTTTTTGGTTGATAAAGAGTATCATCTATTGGCGATCTTCCCACTCTCAACGATAGTAACGGTGGATGACAAATTGACCTATGCAGATATATATGACGGTGCTTCTCAGCCCCTTTCGGTCCACAGCCGTGCTTCCGTTCAAGAAGCCGCGAGATTGATGAAGCGATATGATCTTCATGTTTTGCCTGTCATCAATAGAAATGGCCGTCTTCTTGGACGGATCACCCATGATGATATCCTGGATCATATTGAGGAGAATGCAACCAGGCAAATGTATGGGCTTAGTCAGGTTCATCCGGAAGAAGAGATTGAAGCAAGTGTGATGAAAACAGGTAGGGATCGTGCCTTTTGGCTTTTAATTAATTTGATCAATGTAACGCTTGTTTCCATTGTGATAGGTTTTTTTGAGCATTCCCTGCAAAAAGTGGTTGCATTGGCGGTATTGATGCCGATCGTTGCAAATATGGCCGGCGCATCTTCCATGCAGACACTTACAGTCATCGTACGGCAAATGGCCTTAGGCAATATTCATTGGGGAGATGCTCTTCCTACAATTATAAAAGAGTTTAAAATAGCTTTTATAAATGGACTTGTCTTTGCCATCTTAGCCTCTATTGTGGCTTATGTCAGGTTTTCTTCACTATACATTGGAGGAGTGATAGGTGCGGCAATGTTTGTCAGTTTTGTTTTGGCCGGGATATTGGGCGCTTGCGTGCCCCTTGCTCTAAAAGCTGTAAAGATCGATCCGGCCATTGCCAGTTCGGTTATTGTTATTACCACGGTCGATGTTATTGGTTTTTTTTCATTTTTATGGTTCGCCACAATGTGGATACCTGAAATAAGCAGTTAAATAAGATACTTTAGGAGTAAGATATGACAAGTAATATTAATTATATGAGTGGAGTAAAAGGTTTAAAAGATATTGATGTAACCGGAAAAAGGGTACTTATACGTGTTGATTTTAATGTTCCGATGGATGATCAGTTTAATATCGCAGATGATCGCCGTATCCGTGCGGCACTCCCAACAATAAACTATTGCATTGATCATAATGCCTGTTCAATTATACTGGTAACACACTTAGGTCGTCCCAAAGGTACCTATGAGGAACGTTTTAGCCTTAGACATATTCAAAAAAGGCTTGAACGTTTACTGCAAAAAAGGGTTGAATTTATAGAAGATTTTGAAGCCTCGAAGGCTGAGATCTCAAGCTGTTCTCTGGAGCGTGTCTTCTTACTTGAAAATATACGTTTTTATGAAGGTGAGAAAAAAAATGATCCTGATCTCTCACGGAAACTGGGTGAGATATGTGATGTTTATGTGAATGATGCTTTTGGAACCTCACACCGTAAACATGCATCAACCTATGGTATTACTGAATTTGTTCAGACCAAAGTCGCCGGTTTTTTAATGATGAAGGAAATAGAAGCTTTCATGAAGGCACTTGAACAACCTATGCGGCCTATTGCATTGGTGGTCGGTGGAGCAAAAATATCATCGAAGATCACCCTGCTTAGTTCCATCATGCCAAAGATAGACAAGCTTATCATAGGAGGGGCCATGAGTAATACTTTTTTGCAGGCACTTGAATATGATATGCAAGCCTCAATGGTTGAAGAAGGGTTTGTGGAGACAGCGAAGAAAGTGCTTGAAGATGCCAGACTTCATAAGGTAAAGGTCTATTTACCCGTTGATGTTGTGATCACTGATTCGGTAGAACATCCAATTGATGTGAAAGTGGTTCCTGCACAAGATGTACTTGAAGGGTTTAAGGCTGTTGACATAGGACCCGCAACATTGAAACTTTTCTCTGAAGCAATTCATCTTTCTAATACTATTATTTGGAACGGACCAATGGGAATTTATGAGATCAATACGTTTTCCAGAGGTACGTATAAACTGGCAAGTGCTATCGCTGATTGTTATGCGTATACCATTGTTGGTGGTGGTGATACGGCTGATGCTGTTGAAAAGGCAGGAGAGAAAGAAAACTTCAGTTTTATCTCTACTGGAGGTGGTGCCAGCCTGGAATTACTTGAAGGTAAGATCTTACCAGGATTTGAACGACTTGATCGTATTGATTCTTAAAAGCGAATAGAAGGTTCGCTTAAAAAAGTTTGCTAACCATTGCCTGTGCTTCTTCTTGAATCTGCTTTAAGTGTGCTTCGTCGATGAAACTCTCTGCATAAATTTTGTATATTGCTTCTGTCCCTGATGGACGAAGTGCAAACCATCCGTTTTTTGCCACAACTTTCAAACCCCCGATTGCAGCTCCATTTCCCGGTGCATTAGTGAGGATCGCTTCGATCGGTTCACCGGCCAAAATTTCTTCTTTCACGTCTTGAGGAGAAAGTTTTTTGAGGATATTACGCTGTTCGGCATCTGCAGGTGCATCGATACGTGCATAGATAGGAGCACCAAATTTTTCTGTGAGTTCTTGGTAATGTTCACCCGGATCTCGTCCCGTAGTTGCGAGGATCTCAGCAGAGAGAAGGGTCATGATCATCCCATCTTTGTCGGTGCTCCAAACGGTACCGTTTTTACGTAAAAAGCTTGCACCGGCACTCTCTTCGCCTCCAAAAAATATCTTGCCTTCACTAAGACCATCGACAAACCATTTGAAACCGACCGGGACTTCAATCACTTTTTTACCAAGCGCATCAGCAACACGGTCTATCATTGAACTGCTTACTAGAGTCTTTCCAATGCCTAGCTCACTCTTCCATTGAGGGCGGTTTTGTGCCAGATAATTGATGGCAACACTGAGGTAATGGTTGGGATTCATTAAACCTACACTTTTAGTGACGATACCGTGACGGTCAAAGTCTGTGTCATTTCCAAAAGCGATGTCATACTTCTCTTTCAATGCCACAAGCCCTGCCATAGCATAAGGAGAAGAACAATCCATACGAATTTTACCGTCTTTATCGCAGTGCATAAAAGAGAAAGTAGAATCTAGGGTATCGTTGAAAACTTCCATATTAAGTCCATAACGCTTTTTGATGGCAGAGTAGTATGCCATTCCAGAACCACCCATAGCATCGGCACCGATAAGGATACCGGATTTAGCAATGGCATCCATATCAATTACATTCTCTAGATCATTCACATAAGGGGTGACATAGTCGTATTCAATAACATTCTCAGCTTTGAGTGCTTCATCCACTCCAAGTTTTTTGACATCGTTCAGGCCATTTTCCATAAGGGTATTGGCACGTGCTTCTATCCAGTCTGTAACATCGGTATCGGCCGGTCCGCCATGCGGTGGATTGTATTTAAACCCTCCGTCAGTGGGTGGGTTATGTGATGGTGTGATAACTATGCCGTCGCATTGCGCGTGAGCCCCTGTATTGTGTGTTAAAATGGCATGGGAAATGACAGGGGTAGGTGTATAACCGAATTCTTTTGCAATGTACACGGTAACATCATTAGCAGCCAGGACTTGTAAGGCAGATAGCTGAGCAGGGTAGGAAAGTGCATGTGTATCCATACCCATGAATAATATACCATCAATACCTGCTTCTTTGCGATAATCACATACAGCTTGTGTCACTGCAAGAATATGAAGCTCATTAAAACTTTTAAGAAGTGAAGAACCACGGTGTCCCGAAGTTCCAAAGCTTATACGCTGGGCATTGTTTTGTGTATCGGGTGTATAAATATAGTAATCACTGATGAGTTCAGGAATATTTGCAAGCATTGATTTGGGTGCCAGTTTCCCAGCATTTGAATGAAGACTCATGATTTACCTTTTTATTAGAAGAATTGATTGATTATGACATTTTATCGTTTTAAAAATGTTAAATATTATTATTTTGATTAAAAATGAAGCAATTGTCTAATAATATTATCCTATATTATGTTATGCTTAAACAGTAAGAAATTAAAGGATATTCATGGCTATTAAAGCAGCAATAAACGGAACAGGAAGAATTGGGATGATCGTCGCGAAGATCATTATGCAACGTGATGATATAGAATTGGTAGCCATAAATACAACGGCTAAAGCTGAAATGCTTGAATATTTATTTAAATATGACAGTGTCCACTCAGGTATCGATGCAAAAGTGATCGATGATAAGACAATTATGCTTGGCGGTAAAAAGGTAACGATGTTCAGTACACGTGATTTAAATGAACTTGATTTTGGTTCTGCTGGTGCCGAAGTGGTGATAGAGTGTACAGGTGTGTTTCTCACGACTGAAAAAGCACAAGCTTACCTTAAAAACGGTGTCAAGAAAGTGGTTATGTCAGCACCGGCCAGCGATGATACACCAACTTATGTACTTAATATCAATACGGATGAGTATAAAGGTGAAGCTATTATCTCCAATGCCAGTTGTACGACTAACTGTCTTGCGCCGATATGTAAAGTTCTTGATGATGCATTTGGCATCGAAAATGGTTTAATGACAACGATCCACTCTTATACGAATGATCAGAATATTCTGGATGTTAAACACCCAAAAGATCAGCGTAGAGCTCGTGCAGCAGCGGTCAATATGATCCCTACAACAACTGGAGCTGCTAAAGCTATAGCGCTGGTAATGCCTAAACTTAAAGGTAAGCTCAATGGCTATGCTATGCGTGTGCCTACACCGGATGTTTCTGTTGTAGATCTCACGGTTAATTTGAAAAAAGATGTTACAGTAGAAGAGATAAATACGGCTTTTGACACGGCAGCAGCAGGTAACTTTAAGGGATTGATAGAGGTTGATTACGATAAGCGTGTCTCGAGTGATTTCATCGGTTCAACCTATAGTTCGACGTATGTGCCTGACATGACAAGTGTTGTTGATGGCAGTACTGTTAAAGTACTTGCATGGTATGATAATGAATGGGGATATAGTTCCCGTCTTGTTGATATGTGTGTTTTTGTTGGAAATAACTGAGTGTTAGGAAAAATAAAATGAAAGATTTAGT
>JAPHUJ010000064.1 GCA_026193735.1 Sulfurovum sp. | reverse complement strand
GGTACACCCATCAGGATTCGAACCTGAGACCTTCGGTACCGCAAACCGATGCTCTATCCAGCTGAGCTATGAGTGCACATTTAAAATGTAGTAGCGATAATTTAGAGCGCAATTATAACCAAAAAATCTTTAAACTACTTTCATAAAGTATCTTATTTTTCAAGTAAACGCATGGGTGCAAATAATTCAAGTGCTTTTGGGTTAGAAATGAACGTATGATTGTAGGGATGTTCAAGCTCTATAGTTTCAAAATTCTCTAAAGGAAGGTGTTTTTTAAGCTCTTTTGCATGACTGCCGAATAAGATGATCTCCAGATCCTCACCCTCCAAACCCAGAAGCAGATTGCGTATAAAAGGCCTCCATGCTTTGATATGTTTTGTAGAACTCTTTTTATCTGTAAAAATAAGTGCTGTATTAAGAAGCAGTACTCCGTTTTTTTCAAAATTAAACCGTAGTTCTTCCATAGAGTTAATCATTTGTGTTTTGTCTAACTTGCTTATAGCTTCCTGTGAAGTATCATCTGTTGATAATCTGTCACTGGCTACCAATGCCATTTTAATGAAGTTACGTAAGCTTGTCGCACGATTTACTTCTTTACTTAAACCAGAGGGTGAAAATAGGTTTTGAACTTTGGTATCTATAAATGCATATCCTCCTGCACTCTCTTTTCTGGGATATGGATCCTGACCAAACAGAATGTATTTTACTTTATCTTTAGAAAGTGTTTTAAAGGCGTTAAAGTAGTTTTCTTTAGAGGGGAAATAACTATCATCTTCTTCTAAAAATCTTTGATAGTCTGCATCAAGGAAGGCAGAGGCTTCAGATAAAACAGTATCCCAGGAGCCTTTGGACATTAATCTCTCTTTTTAAGTTTATCAAACTTGATAATAAGTTCTATCTTGCTCACCGGAATGCCTAGCTTTTCAGACACAGAAGCTTTACTTTCACCTAAGTTGATAAGTTCCATCACTTCATCAAGTGATGAGAAATTTTCTATGACATCTTTGACTGCAACACGTGATGCTTCATAGTTTGCTATGGTTGCATTTTTCATTTCCAGTATATCATTTAACTTTTTCTTTTCACTTGTCAGCTTACTGTTTTTACTTATAAGCATCAACAGTATGATAACCAACAGTCCCAATAACGATAAAACTACTATATCCATCATTTGCATCTTATGCAACCTCCACGATAATTAAAATTAAAAAAACAAATCCCAAGTAACCATTGACTGTAAAAAAGGCTTTGTCTATCTTTGTAAAATCTTTGTTGACAATGTAATGTTCGTAACTTAACATTATAGCACTAAATATTACTGCCATTTGTGCCCAAAAAGCCAATCCTGCTGTGAATACAAAATAAGCCCAGAAAACAATGGCTAAAAAGTGAAATACTCTTGCTATCCACATCGTCTTATTTGCACCAAACTTAGAGGGAATCGAGTGTAAGCCTTGGGCTTTGTCAAATGCCATGTCTTGTAAAGAATAGAGCAAATCAAAACCCGCTACCCAAAACATCACTCCTGTTGCCAAATAGACAGACCAAAGTGTTATCTCACCACTTACGGCCACCACACCTGCTATAGGAGCTAATCCTAAGCTTACACCTAGGATTAGGTGCGCCAACGCTGAAAAGCGTTTAAATATCGTATAGGCACCAAGTACGACCAAAATAGGGATGGCAAGTTGAAAGGCTAAAGTGTTCACAAAATATGCTACTATGATAAACAACAGAGCATTCATCAGTATAAACCCTATCATTTGTGTATTTGAGACTCTACCATCTACAGATGGACGACCTAGCGTACGAGGATTAAGTCTGTCAATATCCCTGTCAAGATAACGGTTTACACCCATTGCAAAGTTTCGTGCTGTTACTGCTGCCAATGTACCCAGAAAGAACAACTTCCAACCAAACCATCCCAACCCATCATTATGGGCCGCCACAAGCATGGCAATGAAGATAAAAGGTAAGGAAAACACAGAGTGCTTAAACATTACCAGCTCTGAAAAATGAGTCAACTTCTCTTTGAATCTATTCACTGCATAACTCTACGGATGAGGAATTTTTAGCTTAGAATTAAGTGACCATGCAATGAGAGTAACCAAGATCGCAACAACGTATCCACTTGTAATGATCCCATAGGAATTAAATAAATAAAGTACCCATAAAAGTATGGCTCCCAATGGGGTAGGTACACCTTCAAAGTATTTTTCCACTTCTCCGACATCTACTTTAAGATTGAACTCCACAAGTCTGCGTAATCCATTGATAATATACCAGATAAACACCAAGCCCAATACAACTTCCTCTACCCCTGTAATAACACTGTACTGCTTTACTGCATAAAAAAGTAAAAATGCAGGCATCACTACAAAAGAAAGAAAATCTGCAAAACTGTCAAGTTGGATACCAAATTCTGTTGAAAGGTTATATTTACGAGCAAGTTTTCCATCAATGATATCACAGGCACCACCTATCCAGGCCAGTATAATAGCCGTAAAGAAATCGCCTTTAACGATAAAAAATATAGCCATGATCCCTGCTGATACATTAAGGTAAGTCACCAAGTTTGCAATGTTAAAACGGTTGTTCTTATCAAATAAATTCATTTATGCCCTTTTGTATCTATTGATGTATTTTATCCTTTTTGGGGTTATGGTATGATTACGCTATGAAAACCTTCAAACAACTTGCTCTTATCGGTCCTACAGCATCTGGAAAAACTGCACTTTCCATTAAGATAGCACAGCAGATGAATGCGTATATTTTATCACTTGATTCACTTTCCATCTACAAGGAGATAGACATAGTCTCAGCGAAACCTACAATGGGGGAACGTGCAGGCATAGAACATTTTGGTATTGACACCCTCTACCCTAATGAGACTTTCGATGTAACAACCTTTATCAAACTTTACCATGATGTGTACGCAAAATGTTTACACGAAGGTAAAAACCTTGTTATCGTTGGCGGGACAAGTTTTTACTTGAAAATGCTCATAGAAGGTGTCAGTGAATTACCCAGTATCAGCATTGAAACAAAACAAAATACAAATATATATTTACAGGACTTACAAAAAACCTATGCATGGCTTTTCGCCCTAGATAAAAAGTATATGTCGAACATAGAAGCCAATGATTCTTACCGTATAGAAAAAGCGTTACATATCTATTTAGAAACAAATCTTATACCTTCTCAATATTTTAGGCAATTCCCACCTAACCCAACCATCACTGATCCACTTCCTATCTACCAAATTGATATTGCAAGAGAGACGCTTCGAGAACGCATTGCGTTACGTACGAATGTCATGGTGAGTGATGGACTGATAGATGAAATATGTATGCTTGAGAAAAAGTACACACGTCTACCTAACTGTATGAAAGCCATAGGTGTCAAAGAGACATTGGCCTATCTAGATGGTATCTACGACAAAAAAATGCTTATAGAGAAAATCACTACCAACACTGCACGACTAGCGAAAAGACAAACAACATTTAATAGATCTCAGTTTGATGATGTAATACAAGGAAGTGTTAAAGAGTTGGAAGAATTACTCTTATCGTAGGCTGACAAAAGTCAACCTAACGATAGAAAATATTAATATCCGCTTGCACTTATCATATAATATAAATAAGACACAAGTGGCTGTACATAGAAGATAGCTCCTACTGTTGTAACTGTTGCAAAACCGATAATAACAATCAATGGTTTTGAAATGTTATAGTACACAACATCAACATCTTTTACCGGATCTTTCAGGAACATAAATACTACAAGCTTCAAGTAATAGTACGCGGCAATAGCTGAGTTGAGACCCATTACAATCGCCAACCAAATATAACCGGCATTTACAGCTGCCTGCATTACATAAATTTTACC
>JAPHUJ010000029.1 GCA_026193735.1 Sulfurovum sp. | reverse complement strand
ACAACAGATAGTTTCATTTAATAACCTTTATTTTCATTTTGTACTATAGCGATATTTAACTTATAGTCATTTCTATCAGAGAATAGATATTTTGATTTGATAATTTTTTTTGTTTTGATCAAATGTTTATATTTTTCAGCCTGAGGAGGAAACTTCTTTTCCCAAATGATTAAAATTTTCTGGCTATCATCTAACTTCTTTTCAAAATTTTCGGCAGATACCGTACTGTCCAAAAAGTTCAGTTTCATGTTACCTGCTATACTTTTATCTCCAGCTATGATGAAACCCTGATTAAAACCAAGCGATTTTATCTGTTGTGAGAGTGTATAAAATGGATAATTTAATCTGGAATGTCTTTTTGTTATGTCAGGAAAGTATACTCTTCCTATTAATACTGCGATAATGACAAACATAAAGAAATATACAATTCTAAAATACAAAATTATATTCAGTTTTTTCAAATTTTCAATATTGATCTTGGAAGCTATGTAGATGACCATGAGAAAAAAGTAAGGTTGCATCCATCGATCTTTAAAGTTGGTAGAACCTGTAACGATAGTGAAGAGTATTAGGGTAATAATCACTGTAATGAAAAAATGGAATAGAAATTTATTTCCAGGCTTATCCAGTGATTTTCTAAAAATTAGAATAGCAAAAATAAGCAATGGTGCTAAAAATGCAAGTATTGCTTTAAAAAGATCAATGATACCAATTAAAAAAGAGAAATTCTCACTGTTTGGATTTAATTTACCTATGGTAGAACTTGTAACAATTTTAATATTCTCTATGAACCAGAGAAAGTGAGGGGAGAGTAAGACAATGATGATCGTAAGTGTTATTGCTAATTCTTTTTTTAAAATAAAACTTCTCAGTTTTTTATCAAGTAAAGAGGCTATAAAAACAGAAAAGATAAAAATAGAAAAGCTATATTTGGTTAACATACCGACGGATATCAACAGCCCAAGTAAAAAATAATAACCAATGTGGATTTTGTCTACAGTATATTTTATTTTAAATATGACATAAATGATCATTGACGATATGCTTGTTAACAATACCGAGTGTGTCAATGCTCTTTGTGATTCCCAAGATATTTGAGGTAATAATATTAAAGATGCTGTGGCGATGAGTGCGAGTGTTGAATTATTTGTAGCCAGTTTTGCACTTTTATATACAAAAACATGGGTTAAAAAAAGCAAAGTGTTCTTAAAGAATGATAATGCAAAAATATTTGTTCCAAAGAATTCAAAATAAACATATTGTATCCAAGTATACAGGGGTGGCTGTGAATTATATCCCCATGCAAAAGATTGTGTTAACAGTATTTGTTCAGCTTCATCTAAACCAACATTAGGAGAGATAAAGACCCTGATGAGAAGATGTATACAGAAGTATATAAAAAGAATAAATAAAAAGTTGTTAATATAGACGCTGTTTTTCACTAAATAAGTACCAATTTCCACACAAGTTTAAAGTGTATTTTATGACGATATTATACCATTATAGAGAATCATCACACTTATTAAAATTTCTGTAACGCGTTTTCCTATCTATAAATGATAACTATAGATAATTTACTTTTTAAATGTGATAAAACGCTCTATACCATTTGGCAAAGCTATCAACACCATCCTGAATGGAAGTGTCGGGTTTATAATCAAAATCATCAATGAGACCACTCACATCAGCATAGGTCGATTTGACATCTCCCGGTTGCATAGGGAGATATTCTTTTTTTGCTTCTTTCCCCAAGGAATTCTCTAAAGCCTGAATGAAGTCCATCAACGCAACAGGGGCATTGTTACCGATATTATATATTTGATAGAGATCTTTTTTGTTAGGGTTATCGATAACCTTGATACATCCATCTACGATATCATCAATATACGTAAAATCTCTACTCATGTCACCGTTATTGAAGATCTTGATTGGTCTATCATTGAGGATGGCATCGGCAAAAAGCATGGGTGCCATATCGGGTCTTCCCCATGGGCCGTACACAGTGAAAAATCTAAGGCCGGTTGTAGAAATACCAAATAAATGTGAATAGGAATGTGCCATGAGTTCATTAGATTTTTTAGTAGCCGCATAAATAGAGATAGGTTTGTCAACTTGATCACTTGTTTTAAAAGGCTGTTCTTTGTTGAGTCCATAGACAGAAGAACTGGAAGCGTAAGAGAGGTTAGTGATCCCGTTTTCTCGACACCCTTCAAGTATATTCATAAAACCCTGAATATTACTTTCGATATAAGCATGGGGGTTCTCCAGACTGTATCGTACTCCTGCCTGTGCAGCAAGGTTACAAACAGCATCAAATTTCTCTTTTTTAAATAAGGCTTCCATTTGACCTTTATCGGCAAGATCCAACTTGATAAATGTATGTTTTGGAAAAATATTAGAAACAAGAGGTTGATTGTCTTCTATTTTGGTATGATCGATACCTAATTCATGTAATCTACCATACTTTAAATTCACATCATAATAGTCATTTATATTGTCTATACCAATGACTTCATCTCCACGCTCAAGCAGTTTTTTTGCCAAATGATAACCAATAAAACCCGCTGTTCCTGTTACTAATATCTTCATATTTTACCTTTTAATCACTACCAAATAAGTCTCTGGTATAAACTTTATGCTCAACATCTTTTAAATTGTCAGATAATCTATTGGCTACGATAACATCTGAAATATCTTTAAACTCTTTTAGATCTCTGATCACTTTTGAGTGAAAGAATTCATCTTCTGTGAGCACAGGTTCATAGATCACGACATTGATGCCCTTTGCTTTAATT
>JAPHUJ010000161.1 GCA_026193735.1 Sulfurovum sp. | reverse complement strand
ATCGGTATAGATAAAAAAGTACAAGAGGATATCTTTAAACGTTATCACAGAGAAAATGATGAACGTGGCGGTTTTGGTATAGGTTTGAATATCGTACTTTCTATTTGCAAACAGTACAAAATAAAACTGGATTTGAAATCCGAAAAAGGAGAAGGAAGTACATTTATACTTACTTTTCCAACAGTCGGACGCTTTTCAGTCAAAGCTTAAAAAACTACGTTAACGCCAGGTTTTACGACTCGGCATTTAGTGCCTTGCTTGCACTGTGGTTTAGCCACTTGTCCTCAGTAGATGGTTCAGCCAACTAGTCCGGATAATAAAAAAGTTTATTCTACACTATCCATAAGGATACCGATGATATCTGTCATGGTCAGGATACCATAAAGTTCATTGTTATCGAGGATCAGTAAACGTTTGATACTATTCTGTACCATCATTCTGGCAGCATATTTTACATCAAGTTGTCTAGAGACTGAAAAGGCTGGCGTTGATGCAATGTCATAGACATTAAGAAGGTCTATATCACCATCTTCAGCAACAATACTTTGCAATACATTTTTGAAGGTTACAAGTCCATAGGCACCATCATCCGTATTTTTATTTACAATAATAGAACGTACCTTATGTTTTTTCATTAGGCTGATAGCTTCTCTTACTGTCGCCATAGGCGAGATGATGACCAACTTTTCTTTAGGTGTCATTACTTTTTCTACTAACATTTTCTGTTCCTTTATATCATCGATTTGATGTCATGTTCAAATTTATGTAACTCATTTGTGTCAAGACCCGTTACATGACTCAGTGGCAGGGTAAATGCCAAGCCGGAATTTTCAGGGTTGTCAAGGTCAAACTTCTGGCGCAGTACCCTCATGACTTGCAAGGAAAGTTTTCTTGGCAAAACAAAGAGTAACACAGAGACATTCTCTTCAAGGGTAAGACCAAAGAACACTTTTTTCTCTTTAAGCCCGATATTTCTCCCATGTAATATAGTCACCGATCCGGCACCGGCCTCCTTGGCAGCGGCAATGGCGGTCTCTTCATCTTTGTCTTCTATAATGGTAATTAGTGCTGTAAATTTCATGACACTTCTCCTTTAAAATTGGATTGTTCTAAGTTCTGTTTCTTTTTATAATACTCTGCATGAATACCATATCCCATAACTGTAAGCATGGGAAATAGGGAGGCAAAGGCTATAAGGCCAAACCCATCTATGAGTGGATTACGTCCTTCTATGTGTTCTGCCAGACCTAGACCTAATGCTGCAACTAAAGGTACAGTTACTGTAGAAGTAGTTACTCCACCACTGTCGTATGCGATAGGTACAATGTATTTTGGGGCAAAGTAGGTAAATAAGATAACGAATATATATCCCACAACAATATAATAATGTATGGGGTCACCTGCAACAATGCGGTATGAACCCAATGCTATCCCTAATGCTACCCCTAATGCTACTACCATTCTAAGTACATTTTGTTTAATGTTACCTTCGCTTATCTCTTCGGCTTTGATGGCGATGGCAAGCAGTGCAGGTTCTGCCATGGTCGTAGAAAAACCTATGAGAAATGCAAACAGATAGATAAGCAGGTTATTCCCCATATCGGTAAGCTGATAGGCTATGGTCTCACCTATAGGGAAAAGTCCCATTTCAAGTCCTACAATAAAAGAGTAGAGACCCAAAATCACCATGATGATACCTGTGACTATCTTATGTAGGTGAGCCACAGGTTTTTTGATGATGATATACTGAAAAAAGAATATCACTATAAGAATAGGCGCTACATCTTTGATAACACCCAGGAGATCCATCAAGGCATCCATGGCTGAAAAAGTATGGATAACTGCTACAGCTTTTGTACTTTCAACAACTTCTGCAAGCATTGGTGCTACTGTGCTTGCTGTGCCTAAGTTGTAGACGATGATACCGTAGATCTGTACAAATATCATGGGTGTAAGTGAGGCAAAAGCAATGAGACCAAAACCGTCTATGGCAGGATTACGACCCTTGATACTTGAAGCCAAACCTATACCCAGTGCAGCAACGAGCGGTACCGTAACAGTAGAAGTGGTAACCCCACCACTGTCATACGCAAGACCAATAATTTCTTTAGGTGCAAAAAAAGTAACGATAACAACCAAGATGTACCCAGAGATGATGTAATAGGCAATAGGGTGACCAAGTAAGATACGAAGTGTTCCCAGTGCGATGGCAAACCCTACAGAAAGCGCAACTGTCATACGTAACCAGAAAGCATCGACTAGGCCATGTGAAATGAGTGCCGCTTTGTCTGCAATGGCAATGAGTGCGGGTTCTGCTACAGTGGTT
>JAPHUJ010000207.1 GCA_026193735.1 Sulfurovum sp. | reverse complement strand
TTTTATATTAAAGTAGATTTTGATATTATTAATATAGAGATGTTGAAAAAGCTAAACCTACTGTGAAGTAGGGACAGAAAGCTATGGGTCTTATTAAGATCGCCAGGTTGCCGATATTGATGAGTTTCATACTACATTTATCACTCACTCTTTCCTTCTCGTGTTTACAGTTTTACAGTATATATTTAAGTTAAATTTAAATATAGGTTTATTTTTGATTAATTAAAAATAGTTACAATCATTCCATCACATATTTTTTAGTATGTACTTTTATTAAGTCTATACTATAAAGTATCAATTCATTAGGAGAAATTCATTGAAAAGACTTTATACACTGCTTCTTACCCTCTCACTTGCTACCGTTACTGCCAACGCATCTATACCAACAGGTAAACATATCATTAAAAAAGGGGAAACACTTTCTGCTATTGCCCGTAAACATCATACGACTGTCGCAGAAGTGAGAAAGATCAATGGTCTGAAAAAAGGTGATGTGATTCAATATGGGAAGGTATTGCGCATACCAACTAATACATATGTCTCAAATACCGGGATAGATACAAAACCAATAAAATATGTTATAAAAAAGGGCGACACCCTTTCTGCCATTGCAAAAAAACATCATACCAGTGTTACAAAAGTGAGAAAAGCAAATGGTCTTAGAAAAAATGAAGCACTTAAAATAGGAAAGATATTAAAAGTGCCTCAAAGCAAGAAAAGGATCGCATTTGCAAAAGTAAATAAAAAAGCTTCAAATAAAAGGATAGTAACAGCGCTTTCAGGATTGGATACGATTAGTTTAAATAAAAACAAAGTAAAAAAAAGTAATACCTTTAGATTTAGTGATATTTTTGTGAGTAGCGATAAAAAAGATACAGATAAGTGTGTACGGATCACATCTGCAGCAAAAGAAAAATTAGGGAAAAGATATGTATGGGGCGCAAGCGGAAATGGAAATACGTATGACTGTTCTAGTTTTGTGAAGTATGTATATAAAAAGAATGGTATCGATCTACCGCGTACCTCTATCAACCAGTCAAAATTTGGAAAATATATAGAAAGAAGTCAACTAAAAAAGGGAGATCTTATTTTCTTTGATACTTCTAAAAAACGTAAAGGGTATGTGAATCATGTAGGTATTTACCTTGGAGATAACAAATTTATACATGCCTCATCAGCAAAGAAAAAAGTTGTTATCACAAGTCTTAATAAACCTTTTTATAGCCAAAGATTTAAAGTAGCTAGAAGAGTCACAACTCCTTCTTTAGCATCCCTCTAGGACAGCCTTTTCCCTCTCTTCGAATTGATACTTTATAAAGAACCTCTAAAGAGAGGTTCTTATTCTGCTTCCAGTACCGCTCCAGAACTTGCATTTGTTACCAGCGCTCTATATTGTCTCAGCCATTTGCTTTTCAATGGCTTGACAATAGGTATAAAATCGTCTTTTCTTTTTGCTATTTCTTCGAATGTTAGCTTTGCTTCCAATATATAATTATCTACATCGATAAAGATCTCATCACCATCTTCAAGCAATCCTATAAGACCACCCTCTGCAGCTTCGGGACTAACATGTCCTATACTGGCTCCTCTGGTTGCTCCTGAGAACCTACCATCTGTGATCAGTGCGACTTTGTCTCCTAGGCCCATACCCATGATGAGGCTTGTAGGACTTAACATCTCTTGCATACCTGGGCCTCCACGAGGACCTTCATACCGGATAACGACAACATTACCTGCTTTTACTTTGCCGGCAAGAATACCTTTGATCGCTTCATCTTGCGAGTTAAAACAAACTGCGGTTCCGGTAAAGACTCTATCTCCTGTGATCCCGGCAGTTTTGATCACGGCACCTTGTTCTGCGAGATTGCCATAAAGGATAGCAAGTCCACCCACTTCTGAGTAAGGGTTGTCTATCGTATGAATGATGTTTGTGTCCAAGATCTTTGCATCTTTTACTTTTTCATAAAGTGTTTGACCCGTAACGCTGAGGTTGTCAAGCAAGATGTCATTTCCACGTTTCATCATTTCATGCATTACGGCATTCACACCACCCGCTTTATTGATATCTTCCATATGTACCGTTGACAGTGAGGGAGAGATCTTCGCGATATGAGAGACACGCTTGGAAATAGCATTGATGTCTTCAAGGTTGAAATCGACCTCCGCTTCTTTTGCGATGGCAAGCATATGCAGTACAGTATTCGAAGAACCACCCATTGCCATATCCACAGCAAAAGCATTACGTACAGCATTTTCATTTAAAATGTTTCGCATACGATATTTTTCACGTGTAGCTGCATCAGACTTTGCTATTTCACAGATACGTTTAGCCGCCTGCTTGTAAAGTAAAGTTCTCTCGGGCGTCAATGCAAGAATGGTACCATTACCCGGTAATGCAATACCCATTGCTTCCATAAGTGTATTCATGGAGTTGGCTGTAAACATTCCTGAACAAGATCCACCACTTGGACAGGCGTTGCACTCGATATCAAGAAGTTCTTCATCTGTGATCTGACCTGCCTCATGCTTTCCTACTGCTTCAAATGCCGTAGCCAGATCTATAGGTGTACCATCTTTGGTATATCCCTTTTGCATAGGACCTCCAGAGACAAAGACTGTAGGCACATCAACACGTAGTGCACCCATGATCATCCCGGGAACGATCTTGTCACAGTTAGGTATGGCTATCATCGCATCAAGTTTATGTGCATTCATAACAGTCTCTATAGAATTGGCGATGATCTCACGACTAGGAAGAGAATAAAGCATACCGTCATGTCCCATTGCAATACCATCATCTACTCCAATGGTATTAAATTCAAAAGGTACACAGCCATTGGCACGTATCTCTTCTTTGATGATCTCAGATACTTTATTAAGGAAAAAATGCCCAGGGATGATCTCTATAAATGAGTTTGCTACACCGATGAACGGTTTTTCAAAATCTTCATCTTTCACACCCGTTGCACGCAGCAGACTTCTGTGTGGAGCTCTGCTAAACCCCTGTTTTATTTCGTCACTTCTCATGAGAAAGCCTTTATGTTTATATTTTGCTTATGTAAGGGATTATAGCAGATGAAACTCAAAAAATCATAGAAAATCTTCTTTTCAAGCCAAAAGCTTTAAATTCTCTTTACATTAAAAACTTTTTTAGCTATAATCGCACTCCAATTTTAAGCTAAAACTTAAAAGCGGTATGGATTTGCGGGCGTAGCT
>JAPHUJ010000056.1 GCA_026193735.1 Sulfurovum sp. | reverse complement strand
TCTTCTGGGGTGGCGATGAGATCATGATCCCACTTTATAAAACAACCGCAGAAGCAAAAGCAGCTCAGCCGCAAGCAGACGTACTTCTTAATTTCGCATCATTCAGAACAGCGTATGATGTAACGATGGAAGCACTTAACATCGGTGGATTTAAATCTATCATGATCACGGCTGAAGGTATCCCTGAGAGACTTGCTCGTGGTATGAATGAATTTGCTAGAGAAAAAGGTGTAACAGTAATTGGGCCGGCAACAGTTGGTGCTATTGCTCCCGGTGCATTTAAAATTGCAAACATCGGTGGTACTATTGACAACATTATTAACTCTAAATTACACAGAGCTGGTTCTTGTGGTCTTGTAACGCGTTCAGGTGGTCTTTTCAATGAGCTTTCAAACATCATTGCTATCAACGCTGATGGTATTACTGAAGGTGTTGCGATTGGTGGAGACAGATTTGTTGGTTCAGTATTTATTGATCATCTTCTTAGAATGGAAGAAAACCCGGATGTGAAGTATATGATCCTTCTTGGTGAAGTTGGTGGTACTGAAGAGTACAAAGTAATTGAAGCTGTGAAGTCAGGTAAGATCAAAAAACCAATCATCGCATGGTGTATCGGTACGATCGCTAAGTATTACGATTCAGGTGTTCAATTCGGTCACGCAGGAGCTTCTGCAAATGCTGAATCTGAAACAGCAGAATACAAAAACAATGCAATGGCTGAAGCAGGTATCCATGTACCGGCAACATTCAATGACCTTCCGGCAAAAATCAAAGAAGTATTTGAATCTCTTAATATTCCTGAGATCCCAGAGCCAGAGATGAACACAGTTCCTAAAGTGAGAAGATCTAAGCAGTTTATCTGTACGATCTCTGATGACAGAGGTGAAGAAGCTACATACGCCGGATTCCCTATCTCTTCAGTTGCAACACCAGATACTGGTAAAGGTATCGGTGATGTTATTGCACTTTTATGGTTTAAAAAACAGTATCCAAAATGGGCTACAGAGTTCATTGAAACTGTCATTAAAACTGTTGCTGACCATGGTCCGGCAGTATCTGGTGCACACAATGCAAAGGTAACTGCAAGAGCGGGTAAATCTGTTGTTGAATCACTGGTAACAGGTCTTCTTACTATTGGACCAAGATTTGGTGGAGCAATTGATGGTGCTGCAGAGCATTTCAAATATGCAGATGATAATAACCTTTCACCAAAAGAATTCTTAGCTTATATGAAGAATCAAGGTATACCGATCCCAGGTATCGGGCACAGAATTAAATCACTTAAGAATCCTGACCTTAGGGTTACTGGTCTTATGAATTATGCAGCAGATAACTTCCCTTCAACGCCACTTCTTGATTATGCAAGAACAGTTGAAGCATTGACTACATCAAAGAAAGAGAACCTCATTCTTAACGTGGATGGTACTATCGGTATCCTTATGGTTGATATGTGGAGAGCACTTGGTTATGCTGAAGAAGAGATCAATGAGTTTATCGCATCAGGTACTCTTAATGCATTCTTCATCGTAGGTAGATCTATCGGATTCATCGGTCACGTACTTGATGAAAAACGTCTTGCTATGCCTATGTACAGACACCCAATGGATGACATTCTTTATGACGTCCAAAAAGCAGAACAAATATAATTTTCTCGCTTCACAGCATATCTGGCACTAAATGCCGATACCCCCGTTGCTAAAGCATAAGCGGGGTGCTCGAGTGAACGGACTCCGTTTCGTTCAGTCACCTACTATTAAGTATGCTCTTTCTCTCTATGTTTAGCCAAATCTACTATAAATCAAAAAGAATTTTGAATTATTTATATGCTTTTTTACCCTTAGTTAAAACAAATATTGCATTAAATCTAAACTTTTATTGTAAAATAATTTACTGTTAATTTAAAAATATTTTAACAAAGTTCTTAGTTAAAATATATATACATTAAATCCAAATTTTTTATATAAAATATTCTACGTAAAATAAAAAATATATTTAGAATCTTTAATACTATTTCATTTTAACAATCAAATTTAGACAAATAAACATCTGAGCTTCTTTCCTTTTCTAAAAAAATATTCCAGTATTTTTATTTCCCCCCCCATTTTAGCTACAGTTATATTGCTTTTATAAAAGCAATAATATAGCTTTAAATTATATAGTTGATCTTTCATAATTCTTCAAATAATGTCCCCTTGGGGCCTAACAGTAAATTGAGCTAAAATAAGCCAGTTTTTAGTTATTTTACCTATATAATGTAAGTAAAAAAAGAATTTCAACAAATTTCGTATATTTCTAAAAAAACCCTTGACAAGAGATTAGTTCGGTGCTATAATACGCGTCCAACAACACATGGACGGCTAGCGAGTTGCTAGGAAGAGTGTTATTGAATGATCTT
>JAPHUJ010000285.1 GCA_026193735.1 Sulfurovum sp. | reverse complement strand
TTTTGAACCCAAACGATACTTTACCCTCGACTATCTCAAGACTAACTTCCGTCTGCTTCGTTCCGATAGAAATATATGGCTCAGTATCTTGGGACTGAGTGTCTTTTGGGGGGTGGGACAGATGGTCATCGCCGCTTTTCCAGCCCACTATAAAGCCATGACAGGTGACGAAAATGCCATCGTCATCCAAGCTATCCTCGCCGTGAGTGCCATTGGCATTGTTATCGGCTCACTTATCGCAGGTCGTGCCTCCAAACTCCACATCGAAGTGGGCATCATTCCACTCGCGGCGATCGGCCTCTTTGCCTCCCTGCTCTCATTTGCATTTTCTACGCATATCATGACAATGGGACTTTCCAGCATATTCTTTGGATTTTTTGGAGGGCTTCTCATCGTACCACTCAATGCCTCAATTCAGTTTTTTGCCAAAGAATCAGAGATGGGAACCATCCTCGCAGGTAACAACTTCGTCCAAAATATCGTAATGGTACTCTTTTTGTTCCTCTCCATTGCCTTTGTAGAGCTTGGATTTAGCAGTATTTCTCTCTTTCTGATGGCAGCACTCATCACACTCTTTGGATCGTTTTATGCGATGCGCGAGCTTCCAAACCTCTTTACCCGTATCCTGCTCTTTCCTTTTTTGCGCACAGGATATAAGCTCTCTGTCAAAGGTCTCAGTCATCTCCCTCAGCGTGGTGGTGTACTCCTGCTCGGAAACCATGTCAGTTGGATCGACTGGCTTGTACTCCAGATCGCCTCTCCCCGTACCATCAAATTTGTCATGGACAAGAGCATCTACAATCGTTGGTATCTACGATGGTTTCTGCAATACTTCAATATCATCCCCATCTCAGGAGCATCAAGTCGAGGCTCTATCGCCCAAATACGAAAACGGCTCGATAATGGTGAAGTCGTTGCCCTTTTCCCTGAGGGGAGTATTAGCTACAATGGTCAGCTAGGTACCTTTAAAAAAGGATTTGAGATCGCCATGCGCGGGAGTGATCATCCTATCATACCATTTTATCTCCATGGGCTTTGGGGTTCAACCTTTTCGCGTGCTGACGAACACTACAAAGCCATCAGCAAAGGAGCAAGCAAACGAGAGCTCGTTGTCTCTTTCGGTCAGGCCCTCCCCTCCAATGCTACTGCACAACAAGTCAAACAGGCTGTTGCTACACTTTCATTTGAAACATGGGAAGATGCCATCGCCAAACTCAAACCCCTCCAGTATCACTGGCTCATGCGTGCCAAAGCCCAACTCCGCAGGCGTTCTATTGTTGACACCTTAGGTCAAGATCTAAACAATGCATCGATGATCACCGCAGTGCTTCTCTTTGTCAAAGCACTTAAGATACCCCTCAGAGAGCAGAGTAATATCGGTGTAATACTGCCTTCTTCTGCAGTGGGGTCTATCATCAATATAACACTCCTTGTCCTTGGTAAACGTCCTGTCAATCTCAACTATACCCTTTCTGCCGATGCCATGGCAGCAGCTGTCATTAAAGCAGATATACATACTGTCATCAGTTCAGAGAGATTTATGAAAAAACTTGCGGGCAAAGGATTTGATTTTTCCCAAACGCTTGAAAAGAAGATCATAACCGTAGAGAGCATTAGCGCCTCCTTTGTGAAAAGAGCCAAGGTTATCGCCTTTCTCGAAGCCTACCTCATGCCTGCATGGCTTATCAAAAAGTGCTATTTTGAATCTGTCTCTATGGATGATACCGCTACCATTCTCTTTAGCAATAGGAGCGAAGGTGCACCCAAGGGTGTCGAGCTCACCCACAAAAACCTCATGGCAAATATCAAACAGGTCTCCGCCCTGCTCAACTTCCAAGATCGTGATGTGATCCTCAATTCACTACCGATCTTTCACTCCTTTGGTTTGACTGTCACAACACTCTTACCTCTTTGTGAGGGAATCACCATGCTCTCCTCGTCAGACCCAACAGACGCAGTAGGTATCGGCAAACTTGCAGCCCGTTATCGTGCGACGATCATGTTCGGAACTTCAACATTTTTCCGTCTTTATGAGAGAAACCGTAAACTTCATCCTCTGATGTTTGAAAGCATCCGAATGGTTATAGCAGGTGCCGAAAAGCTCAAGCCTGAGATCAAAAAGGCGTTCAAAGAGAAGTTTACACTGGAGATTTTTGAAGGGTACGGTACGACCGAAACCTCCCCCGTCATTTCAGTCAACATGCCAGATCGTCTCGATATTGATACTATGCAACCTATCATCGCTAACAAATTTGGCAGTGTCGGTCAATGTATACCAGGTACTATCGTCAAGATAGTCGATCCCTCTACCATGGAAGAGCTACCCATTGGCACGGATGGCCTTATCATTGTCGGCGGTTCACAAGTCATGCGTGGATACCTTAATGAGCCTGAAAAGACCGCCGAGGCCATCGTTGAGATAAACGGTATCCGTTACTACAAGACAGAAGATAAAGGTCATCTTG
>JAPHUJ010000325.1 GCA_026193735.1 Sulfurovum sp. | reverse complement strand
ATTCTTGTTCTAAATCCGTGTGTTCTTTTTCTTGGTGTACTATGAGGTTGGTATGTTCTTTTCATTCCGAATCATCCTTAATAAATTTTTACCTACATTACTGCGGTATATTTGGACGGGATTTTACACTAAAACCCCTTAAAACATACTAATTAATGCAAACTTCTAAAAACAATTTCACCAGTATTATTCTCATGTTTACTTTTTATAAACGTTTCAAGTAGTTTTAAAATCACTTGTTTAGGTTTATAATGGGCAGCTCTTATCTCTAATTGCGTACAATAGACTTCATTACCGTTATCTAAAAGAACATTACGGATCACTCTTTCTGCAAACCGATATCCTCCATCAACTTTTGTATCTTGACAAAGCATTACATATAAAAATTCTTCTTTATCAATTTCAAACAAAATATCAGTATCCCGTTTCTCTTTAGTCAATAAAGCTTGCAGATCTATATTTTTTGCTGTCATAAGCATAAGAACAAAAGATTGTTCATGTTCCTGTTCCATAAGATAATATACAATTTCAATGGTGGTTTGCAATCTATCTAACATTTTTGCAGCAAGTTCTATCTCTTTACCATTAAATTTTAAACTGTTTGCCCGATTTTCATTTTCCCTGTTATCCATAGTGATTCTATCCCCCCTCAATTTCAATATAAAAATATTTGCTTCATTATAACAAAATATTTTAGATTCTATTGTTATAATCTCGGTATGAAAAACACACTATATACATTACCTTCTCCCTGTTGGCTACTTGAAGAAAAAAAACTTCAAAAAAACCTTGAAATGTTCTCAGACATCAAACAACAAAGTGGTGCTAAAATATTACTTGCCCTGAAAGGTTATGCTTTATGGAAAAGTTTTCCACTGATCAAACCTTATCTTGACGGATGCTGTGCGAGTGGTCTACATGAAGCTAAGCTTGCAGATGATACATTTTCTAAAGAAATACACACCTATTCTCCTGCATTTAAAGAAGAAGAGATTGATGAGATAGCCGAAATATCCCATCACTTGGTGTTTAACTCTCCTGCCCAATTCCATCGATTTTCAGCGCAGGCCAAAAAAGTAAATCCAAACCTCTCACTGGGGCTGCGTGTCAATCCGGAGTATTCAGAGTCACCTAAAGAGATATACAATCCTTGTGGACTATATTCCAGACTTGGTACTACATTGGAAAATATGGATGAAACTGTTTTAAGCCTCTGCGATGGGTTACATTTTCATGCACTTTGCGAACAAGGCAGTGATGCTCTTGAAAATGTACTTAAAAACTTTGAAGACAAGTTTGGAACATACATTCCATTTATGAAATGGATAAACTTTGGAGGGGGACATCATATCACACGAAAAGGATATGATACGCAGAAACTTATCAACCTTATCAAAGCCTTTAAAGAGAAATATGATGTAGAAGTCTACCTTGAACCAGGAGAAGCCGTAGGATGGGAGACAGGTACACTTATCACCACAGTACTTGACATCGTACATAATGGCATGGATATAGCCATCTTGGACTCTTCCGCTGAAGCACACATGCCTGACACGATCATCATGCCTTATCGTGCAGATGTACGTGATTCCGGAAAGGCGGGAGAGAAAGTCCATACCTACCGTCTGGCAGGCAACACTTGTTTGGCTGGAGACATCATGGGAGACTACAGTTTTGATGCACCACTGAACATAGGAGACAAAGTCATCTTCGAAGACCAGATGCATTACACCATGGTAAAAGCTACTACCTTTAACGGTGTCAAACTTCCTTCTATTGCCATACAAAGAAAAGATGAAACGGTAGAGGTGGTACGTGAATTTGGATATGAAGATTTTAAGAACAGACTCTCGTAAAAGCTTATTTCTCAAAACACGAGATGTTTTTACAGTTTAATCAGGATCATCTATCCCCCTCAACGATCCTATCTGCGAAATACTCTTGTAATAGTAGATTTAGGCTCTCTAATTGTATAGGTTTTGAGAGATAACTATCCATACCTGCGGCCATGTACATCTCTTTATCTCCAGCAAGTGCATTTGCAGTTAAAGCAACGATAGGTGTATGTATTTTACCGCTACTCCTTTCATAACTCAAAATATTTGCAGTAGCTTCCATGCCACCCATAACAGGCATTTGAATATCCATAAATATCATATCATACTCATTTTCCATACGGTGTTCAAGAGCTTCCTGTCCATTATTTACCATACTCACCTCTATTCCGAGTCCATTAAGGACATGGCGTATCAGCTTTTGATTAATGAGATTATCTTCTGCCACCAACACATGTACATTTTCAAAGGTGATCTTCTTCTCAGTCTCTGAAAGTTCTTCTTTATCATTCAGTATTTTAAGTGTTTTTGTAAAGTTTATCGGTTTATAGAGTATCCTATTTATACGTGATTTGTATCGCTTTAGATTTCTCTTTTGATCTCCTGTTGACATCAGCACTATTTTTGTATCAAGATCCAAGAACTTCTCAAGTTCATCCCTTCTATAACGGGACTTATGGTCAATAAAAAGAATATCCGGAAGGTGTGAGCTACCTTTTAATGCTAACAGTGATTCATCAGTATAATGCGCTACTTTTGCTCCGGTATAAGCAATATATACTTCAAGATTCTTATTGATATGATATTCTGTACCTATATGTGGGTCAAGAATACCAACCGTGTATGAGCTCATATCAAGGACTTCTCTTCTTGTAGCCGTTTCAGGCTTCTTCAATACCAAAGTAAAATAAAAAGTAGAACCTTCATTTTTAACACTCCTGATATTTATTTTTCCTCCCATAAGTTCAATAAGTTTACCTGAGATAGACAACCCTAGACCTGTACCACCATACTTTCTACTGGTACTTACATCTGCTTGTGAAAAGGCTTTAAACAGATTTTCTTTTTGCTCATTGGTGATACCGATACCTGTATCAGAAACTGCAAACTTCACTTCCACATTATCAACACTTTCAGAGAGCTTCTCAATACTTACATTCACTTCACCGTTCTTAGAGGTAAACTTGATCGCATTACTCACAAGGTTCACAATGACTTGAGATATCTTTGTAGGATCACCTATAAGCAGTGTAGGTAGATGAGGATCCAAAAAGACATTGAAGTCAATATTCTCTTCTGCTGCCTTAGCAGCATATGATTCAACGGCAGCTTCAAAACTATCCACAGGATCAAATTCTATATGCTCCAGTTCTATCTTCTGAGCTTTGATCTTAGAAAGATCAAGAATATCATTCACAATAGTCAAAAGATTTGCAGAACTCTTCTCTATGACTGAAATAAACTCCTCTCTCTCTTCTTTCGAATCGCTTTCTTTTAGTAATTGTGTAAATCCAAGGATACCATTAAGTGGTGTACGTATCTCGTGAGACATACTGGCCAGAAAAAGGTCTTTTGTCTGGTTAGCATCTTTAATGGCTTGGATCAAGAATTTATAGATATGGTCAGCTTTCCCATTATAGATCAATCTTTGAATCTCTTGTTGTTGATTTTTATCAAAAATTAACTCTAACTCCTTTAGTGTATCTTTGGAAAGCTGTCTGTCTTTATGTATATTATAATACATAACAAAAAGTCTGAGCAGTAGCAAAAGTGATATCAGTGCTCCCACTCCATACTCTATCATGACATTTCTACTTTGTGTTACAGACTCTTGTTCTACTTTTTTGATCTCGGCATGCAGTAATGACTGTACCTGAGCAAAGTAATCCATCTTTTCCTTTATATGATTTTCCCACCCAAAAACAGAAACTGAATATTTTCCTCTTCCTGCTTCCGCCAAAATCATATCGCGCTCTCTTGAAATGATAGAATTAAACGCTTCTACTGAAAGTAATTCATCAATTTTCAAAGCTACTGTGTTATCTGTTAATGTATCCAATTGAGGTAAGACATCTTTAGTGATAAGTTGATTCCAAAGTGAAATATCATCATCGCTCATTTTTTTTGATCCGGACAGAATAAAGGTGATAATTGTATTCTCCAATACACTGTTCTCTTTAATATTTGTATACTTCTCATACGTCGATAGATAACTTTCAAGCAGCTCAGACCTTTGGGTATTAGACAGATCTTTTAATATCTCCGACAATGATCCAAAAATCTTATTATGGTAAGCATGATAAAGAATGCTTCTATGATCATCACTTACAGCATTAACCTCTCGTCTCACAGACTTGAGCTCACTAGCGATCTCTTTGATCTGCTTACTATAGATCGCATACTCACTGTTATGTTTTACAAATATATATAATTCTGCCAAAGCAAGATCAACTGCAACTCTTATCTCTTGAAGTTTCTTAAAGTTATTTTTTTCCTGTGTTACCAGGTAAGTAGCACTATTGATCCTCTCAGATCCTAGCTTATCGAGTACAGATTCGATCGCATCTAAAAAAGGAGAAAGTGTTGTACTGTTTTTCACAGAAAGATAACTTTGATAGGAAAGATATGTATGATAAGATGAAGTTCCCAATGCCACCATTACTACAATAATGAGCAGGTTAAGTATCATTTTATTCTTTAGTATCTTCATGTCGATCCTTTGTTTTCTCCTGCACTAAAGTGTCATTAAAACTTTAAATACAACTTTTACTCTCGTTCTTAGAATACTGCATAATTTTAACAAATTATACAATAATATTAAAATACCAACTAAGTATATCAATTTATGCTCTAATTATGCGAGTTTGGACATGAGGATTTTAAGAACAAACTCTCATAGTCTTTTAATTGTTGCGTTTGATTTAAGGTTTTATTTTACACATATTGATATAGTGAGATAAAAATTCTCAAAAGGAAACAGTCATGAAAGAAAATTGGGAACACTACACAAGAAATACAAATGGCGTCTTAGCATCGATCCAATTGAATACCAGCATCTATCTGGATGTAGAAGAGATAGAGTTTACTTACCCTAACATTGTATTTGTAAAGTTAAAACTCAAAGAACCAACTGAAACAGGGTTGTTGAGTCAGAATGAAGAATCAGATATTTCACAGGTAGAAAATACATTAGAGGCAGAACTCATCGAGTCCAATTGTGGGGTCTATGTAGGACGCATTATCAGTGCCGGAAATGCAAGTTTTTTATATTATCTTGAATCTACCCATAAATTACAAGACTTTCTAGACTATGCCGTAAATGAAGTTCAAGGCTATGATATCAGTACCAGTCATGAAGAAGATGGTACGTGGAGCACTTATCAAAAACTGCTTTACCCTACCCCTAAAGAGTGGCAAATGATAGAAAATCATCATGTATGTAATAAACTTAAAGAGGCTGGTAGCAATTTAGAACTTCCCCGAATCATACTACACAAACTCCAGTTTATCAGTGAATACAAAAAAAGAGATTTGATCGAAGAACTTACAGAAGAAGGTTTTCAGATCAATGATGACCTAACCACAGAAGATGGATATAGCGGTTTTACTTTCGAGCGTATGGACACACCCACCTATGAAAATATGGATGCGCTGACACTTCATCTTATTGATGTATTGGATATCTATGATGCAAAATATGACGGATGGGAAACAAGTTCTATTTGAGTAGACATTTGTTTAGATAACAAACAAAATTCTAAGAATCACCATATCAAGAGCAGATAAAATAGATGATCCACTTGAATAGAGATTATTAGAGAATTCGGTTATGATGAAGATCAAAGAGAGAATTTCTCAAAACATTCTCCTTATTTTCCAAAAATAGTGATATCATCCTCACTAAGATCTCTCTTATAAACGATATCATATGCCGTTGACACTTCATCAGCACTTATCACACT
>JAPHUJ010000186.1 GCA_026193735.1 Sulfurovum sp. | reverse complement strand
TTATGGAAGTATTAATGTTGTGACACCAGACCATGCATCTGCGTCACAGGTGGCATTTGAACTGTTCAAAGAACTTTATCCTGTAGGTGCTGATGCGGCGACATGTTTTTATACGGCCTTACTATCCGATACACGATACTTTACTACTACTTCCGTGAATGAAGAGGTCTTTAACGTAGCAAAAAGCTTAGTTGAAGCGGGTGCTGTACCTGATGAGATAGCCTATCACTTTACACAGAGACGACCTTTGAGTTCGTTACGTATTTTGGAAAAAGCCTTAGCCTCTTTATCTCTCTATAATGAAGCTAAAATAGCTACACTCATGGTGACGAAAGAAGACATAGAGGCGACGGGTGCTATGGTACCGGACATGGAGGGCATTGTAGATCATGCAAGGTCTTTAGCCACAGTCGAGGTGGCACTTTTTGCCATGGAATTAGATGATGGCATACGTATTTCTTTACGCAGTGAAAAAGTGGATGTGTCCAAAGTGGCTATGGCTTTTGGTGGCGGTGGGCATAAAGTCGCTGCAGGCTTTACCTTCCCTAATGAGGGATTGCAATGTGGATTACAAGAAAGTATTGATACAATTTTAGCAAAGATAGAAGAATTAGGATTAATTCAACACACATAGAGCAATTAGTTGTGAGAGCTTCCTGCTGAAGGAAATTTAGCAGTAGCGTAGCATATGGGGCTTTACCTCATACACGTATATTATTAAAAAGAATTAGGATTAATAGATGAGAAATAGAAGTGGTAAAAGAAGCGGAGTTAAGATAGTGGTCGGATTGTTATTATTGGCTTTACTTGCCGGAGCAGGGTATGTTTATACTGCACCGGAATTTGAAAGAGAAGTCCCAACAGTGCACAGTGAAGAAAATTTGTTTTGGAATCGTACGGATCCATTGAAAGTTCAACTTGCTGATAATGAAGGATTAAAGAGTTTTGAACTTATTTTGAGTGACGGAACAAATAGTATTATTGTTGGGCAAGGGACATTTAAGGAAAAAACAAGAGAACAAACACTTTTAGTGAAGTACCCTAAAAGTAAAATATTGGATCCAAAGGCAAGCAAGTTAAAATTAAAAGTTTTAGTAAATGACAGTAGTATGTGGAATTTTTCTCAAGGAAATAAGAGTGAAAAAGTGATCGACATCAATGTTGATTTTAAGAGACCGAATGTAAATATACTTGCAAACTCCTATAGTATAACGCAAGGTGGAAGTGCCTTGGTTGTATTTCAGGCAGAAGATGAGAACCTTGACACACTCTATATAGAAGCAGGGGAAGAAAAGTTTAAAGCACAGCCTTATAAAAAAGAAGGATACTATGCGGCACTCATCGCATGGCCATTCACGAATAAAGATTTTCAAGCTAAAGTTGTAGCTATAGATGCTGCAAAGAATAAACGTGTTGCAGATATCCCTTTTTATATCAAAAATCATGATTATAAAGTTTCATGGATTCAAGCAAAAGATCACTTTATAGATGGAAAGATCACAGATCTGGCATCAAGCAGCCTTGAATATGCCAATATAGATGATAGGATTGAACGGTTAAAAGCGATCAATGAAACGATGCGTTTGAAAAACGAAGATATGATTCATGCTTTAACCCAAGAAGTCTCTTCCGAAGTTTTAGAGAGTTGGAAAATTCAAAAGTTCTACCCACTTAAAAATGGACAAAGGGTTGCCAGTTATGGTGATGAAAGACATTATTACTATGAAAGCAAAGACAATGAGATTTCACACTCTTATCATGTAGGGTATGATCTGGCAAGTACAAAAATGGCAACGATCACAACATCAAATACCGGTAAAGTGGTTTATGCAAATGATAATGGAATATATGGGAATATGCCTATTATTGATCATGGACTGGGACTCTATTCGTTGTATGGGCACTGTTCACAATTATTGGTAAATGAAGGTGATGAGGTAAATGCAGGAGATCCCATAGCAAAAACAGGTGTTACAGGCTTGGCATTGGGGGATCATCTTCATTTTGGTCTTTTGGTTCAAGGTATAGAAGTAAGACCTGTAGAGTGGTTTGATAAAGAGTGGATCAGAAAAAATATTGATGATGTATTTAATGCAGCGGACAATATCATCAAAGGTAAATAGTTCCCAGTGAAAATGTATACTTTGCAATAATCATGATTTTATACTATAATATCAGCAATAAAAAATGATGAAGGGGGGGAGTAATGCAACAAAGAACACTTAAGAAATCTGTTGAAGTTGTTGGGATCGGTCTGCATAAAGGTGAACCGATCAAGTTAAGACTTGAACCGCTTGGTGTAGATGCCGGTATCATGTTTTATCGTGAAGATCTGGCGATAAGTATACCACTTTCCCCCAAGTCAGTGATAGATACACGTATGGCTACAGTGATAGGAAATGAGAAAGGTTACATCTCTACGATAGAGCACTTCCTTTCTGCGGTCTATGCCTACGGTATAGACAATATGCGTGTGGTTGTGGATGGAAATGAAATGCCGATCATGGATGGCTCATCGATCTCTTTTTGTCTTTTATTGGATGAAGCAGGTATTGAAGAACAAGATGCACCAAAGAAAATTATCTGTGTTAAAAAACCTGTAGAGGTAAATGATGGGGATAAGTTTGTGCGTCTATTGCCCAATGACAGTGCACAATTTGATTTCCGCATTAAGTTTGACCACCCTGTGATAGGTGATCAGAAAGAGCATTTTGACTTTAGCACTAAAAATTTCGTAGAAGAGATCGCAAGAGCAAGAACATTTGGATTTGCTAAAGATATACAGTATCTTCAAAGCCAAAATCTAGCCCTTGGAGCAACACTTCAAAATGCCATAGGACTTGATGATCATAAAGTCCTCAATCCAGAAGGATTACGTTTTGATAATGAGTTTGCAAGACATAAGATATTGGATGCAATGGGAGACATGATGGTTTCGGGACATAATATATTGGCTAAATATGAATCATTTGCAGGAAGCCATAATTTGAATTATCAACTTACTACTAAATTGCTCTCTGACAGTAAAAACTATGATCTTGTAGCAGTAGAAGAGTT
>JAPHUJ010000181.1 GCA_026193735.1 Sulfurovum sp. | reverse complement strand
TATGTATACAGTTAGGAGAATTTTCTCATGGTAAAAGTAGAATTTTTAGGTCCCATCGGTAAAGCACCTGTGGAGATGGAAGCAGCAACACTGGCAGATGTCTCGACTCAGCTCAAAGAAGATGCCAGTTTAATAAAATGGTTAGACAAATGTGCCGTTGCCCTCAATGATACAATGGTAAATGATCTAACTACTGTACTTAAAGATGGGGATAGGATCTCTATCTTGCCTCCTGTGTGTGGTGGCTAAGTCGTGGAACTCTACAATGGTCCATTGGATATCAAAGAGATATTCGGTCGTTGGCTTGATGAACAGGCAGAGTCAAACTATGGGGCCTATATCCCTTTTGTGGGAACGATACGTGCAGAAGATGATATAGAAGCACTCAGTTTTGATATCTATGAACCGATACTGCAAAAATGGTTTGATGCGTGGCAAGAGAAAGCGGCTGCTTTAGGTGCAGTAGTTAAGATGGCACATGCTATTGGAGACGTGCCTGTACATACTTCTTCGTATGTTTCAGCTGTTTTCTCTCCTAAGCGTAGAGTCGCATTGGAACTCATCGATGAATTTGTAGAAGATTTTAAAGCCAATGCCCCTATTTGGAAGTATGATGTTAAAAATGGCAAACGCATTTACGCAGAAGACAGAAGTACCCCGATGGACGGTTCGGGCTTATTGAGTTAAAAGAGCATACAAGGAGCTAGTTTCTTATATGCTCTTTACAGCAGATTATTTTATCAATGGGTTCAGGCGATCAGTCGCTTAATGAAGAAGGAAAATAACAATGGCATTTATGCATTTTGATGAATCAATAGAGATGATACAAAATCTTGAGATAAACAACTATAAAACAAAAAAACTTTATTTGGTAGATGCTTTAGGGTATGTACTGGCTGAAGATATTGTTGCAGATCATAACTCTCCAGAGTTTCCTACTTCTGCGATGGATGGCTATGCTATCATTCATGAAGATATGACGTTAGGGACACTCAAGGTGGGAAGCATCAACCCTGCCGGATCTGCATTAAAAGAAGAGGTCATAGGCGGTACTTGTATCAAAACCTTTACAGGTTCACTTATGCCTCATGGTGCAGACACACTTATACCTATAGAAAATGTAGAAGTAGTTGGTGATGAGATCATCATCAAAGAAGAAGTGCCTCAAGGTTTTTCTGTAAGGGAAGTAGGAGAGAACTACACCAAAGGCCAACTGCTTATTCCGAAAGGGACGAAAATTGACTTCCCTCAAATAGGTGTAATGGCTAGTTTAAATATAGCTAATGTCCTGGTATATGAAAAACCGACAGTCGCTATCATCTCAACTGGTTCAGAATTACTGGAATTAGGAGAGGAACAGACAAACGATTCCCAAATAAGAAGCTCTAACAATTACATACTAGAAGCGATTGTCAATAAGTATGATGGTATACCTATGCAACTTGGATGTATCAAAGATGATAAAACGAGTATTACTACGGCTATCTCAGATGCGTTAGCGAAAAGTGACATTGTGGTTACTACAGGTGGTGTGAGTGTTGGTGATTTTGACTTTGTGAAAGATGTCATTTATGAACTTGGTTGCGATATCGTCTTTCAGGGAGTACGTGTAAAGCCTGGACAGCACATTATGCTGGCACGTAAAGATGACAAATTTATCATTGGGCTTCCTGGTTTTGCGTATTCTTCTACTGTGACAGCACTTCTCTATGTTGTACCACTTATAGAAAAACTTCAACAAGGCAAATCTTCTTTGCTCAAAATCAAAGCGAAATTGGCAGAGGCATTTGTAAAACGTGCTAAAAAAGCAGAGTTTACGGCTTGTAATGTAAATCTTATACAAGGTGAATACTATGTTGACTTCAAAGACAAAAAAGTAGGATCTTCTGCCATACTTACCAATATGTTAGGTAATGTTGCCCTTCTGGCGACTTCAGAAGATGATAATTCTAAGGATGTCGGCGATGAAGTAACGGTACTGTTACTGAACTAAGCTACCATTCTTGCTTGTATTTTTAGGAAAAGTGCAAGTTCTGCTACTGTTTTGCACCCTGCGTTCATTGCTTCATTAAGTAATTTTCTGTTTCTTTTAAAATCCATTTTAAATCCTTTACATTTTAAATATGTCAAATTGTATATATAAAATATAAAATAGTTAAAAAATATGTCAAATTGTCATACTTTTAAGAAAACTATCCTATAATTTGTCATATAATAAATAAAAAAAGGAGTTAAAATGTTAATACTTACTGAAATTATAGAAAAGTTAAAAGATGTACTCTCTGAGAGTGCTATAGGAAGAAAAGTTTTTGATAAAGATGTGGCAACCGCACTGAACATCCCTCAGGCAACGTTTGCAACGATGAAAAAACGAAACTCCATTCCGTATGAAGAGATATTGGAGTTTTGTGCGCTTAAGAAGATCTCCGTGAACTGGCTTTTTTTTGATCAAGCCGTTGATATGCTTAAAGCAGAAACAGAGAAGTTTTTTCAAGTACGCTATTTTGCAGATATAAGAGCAAGTGCAGGAGGGGGTGCTTATGGCTTTGATGAAGATTTTGAAACTATAACGTTGGACGAGAAGATCATGCACAACATGGTTGGTATGGGAAATACAGAACTTGAAGCTATTCATGTAGATGGTGAGTCTATGGAGCCCACACTGCAAGATGGAAGTATCGTGTTTGTAGATAGGGAACAAACGAATATCAATAAAGACGGCATATTTATCGCCTCAACCACAACAGGACTTTTCATTAAACGCATTCGTCAAAGAGCAGATGGAATGGTAGAGTTGATATCGGATAATAAAATGTATTCTCCAGAGCTTATCTCCCCAGATGAAGTAAGTATTGTAGGAAAAGTAGTAGGGAATATTGAAAGCCTATAAGTCATTTTTTATTCTATAAATATACTAAATGTGACTTCTTCCATGAGCTACTGATGCAGTAGCTCCAGAGGCAATGTAGTTTGTTGGACTCTCCTCAAAAAGCATTCTTTATAATACTATTTATAAATTATTGGCACATTCCACACAGCGTACGCTCTCAGGACGTATGCTCATGCGTCCTATGCCGATAGGTTCTTCGCACTCTATACATATACCAAACATAGGCTTATCTACGCGTAAAAGTGCATTTGTGAGTCTTGAGAGGCGTAATCTTGATTCATCCAGGATCTTGTTGTTGACATGTTGTTCTCCCATGGCTTCCAGGCGAGTGAGTCTTCCCAATGAACAGTCCGGAGCAATTGGTTTTACTTTTTCTTCGAGTATAGCTATCTGCTCTCTAAGTGCAAGGATGTCTTCCTCTATCTTCTTCTCAATGTCACTTTTTTCTGCTTTTGTAAGACTCAGCATTTAGTGCCTCCCTGTACTGAATTTTAATTTTCATCATTTTGTCTACTTTATGGTATATTGGATTTATTATACACGAAATAGAAGATATCAGTATCAATCGCAACATTGAAAAGTTGCAAAAAAGCAAAAAAGCGATAGAAGCTATGCAGTATCCTTTTGTTTTAAGCAAGCCCGAAGAGAGTGATAAGTATCTTGCTTGTAGAATCAACAGCTGTTTTGCGTACGATACAAATATCACAGCTTTGATAAACCAAATAGAAATAACGGTGAAATAATATGTTAACAATGAATGATGATCTAGAAGGTGCATTGAAAGAGTATCTTGTTCTTTTAGATAAAGAAGAATATTTTGAGGCTCATGAAGTCTTGGAAGAAGCGTGGCACCCTTTACGACTAAGCAAACATCCGTTGAGCAATTTGGTCAAAGGGTTTATCAATGGGGCTATCACGTTTGAGCATATCAAGCGTAATAGAAAAAATGTGAAAGATAAAGCACAGCGTGTCATCGCTTCATATGAAAAATACAAATACTTGTGTACAGAGAGTATAGAACATGCAGGACTATTTAAACAAGCCAGCCAAAGGATAGAATTTTTGAAAATAAAACACGCCGAGGTCTTTGATGTTCTGGTACCATAGTACAACGAAACATTCCTACAACTCTGTAAGAACAAATCCCAACCAACTCTCTTGGGAAGACCAGCCAAGTACCTACAAGAACTATCCGGAGAGTTACGAAAAACGAAAGCTTGACTTGGATAAAGTAGAAGATAACTTTCTTTATTATATCGCAGGATTAACGGCAAAGAAAAGTTATCCAAGCGGAGAGTACTATCTTCGTATTAACCCTTCAGCGGGAGCGCTGTATCCTAATGAACTTTATTTTCAAGCACGAGGTGTAGACGGTATAGACGATGGGATATATCATTATGAAGTGAGTTCTTCCTCTTTGACACTACTCCAAGTCATTACAGAGGATGAAGGCATAGAACCGTATTTAGGGTATAAAACAGCCATGAAGGGATATCTTTTTTTGGTCTCCGCGGTGTATTATCGTTCTTCATGGAAATATAAAAACCGTGCGCTTAGATATTGTCTTTTAGACGGGGGACATCTTTTGGGCAGCATAGAAGCCTCTGCACTACTTAAACCTCACGCAGTTCAGATGGTTTACAAGATAGACAGAGAAAAACTGAACCGTATGTTTGGTTTTGAAGGAAGAGAGTGGATGTTATCTGGGTGCTCTGTGGCGGTACCGATGCAAGGCCAAGAAGTCTCTGCTATAGAGTTTGCCCTTCCTTATGTTGATGGAAGCAAGACCTTTGAACCCAACCCAATCATAGAACAGGCGTACCAAGAAACGATACAAATGGAAGAGTGCAAGAGAGAAGTGAAAGCACCGAAGTTCACGTATCATACCGGGAAACTCAAAGAGACACTCTTTACCCGAAGGTCACAAAGAGGTTTTCAGGAAGGAGCCATTACCAAAGGGCAGTTCAATTACATCATGGAAGCCATACATCAACCCATACTCAGTGATTGTGATGAAGATGTCTCTGTCTATGTTGTGCTGAACCGAGTGCTCGATATGCCGTTGGGTCTCTATAAAGAAGGTGAATACATCAAGTATGGAGACTTTGCCAGAAAAGCAGGGTATTTGAGTTTAGAACAGTATAGTCTTTCCATGCAAGGGGCAGTAGCCTTTTTCTTGACCTCTAAAGCCAAGAACTATCAAGCACTCTACCAAAAAGCAGGGATCATAGGACATAGACTTTATGTAGCCTCTCTCTATCTTGGGATAGGATGTAGCGGTATAGGGGCATATTATGATGATGAGGTCAATGAATTTGTGGAGAACGATGAGATGGTATTGTATGCATTGGCTATAGGTAAGTAAATACTGCAATCCTCTCATGCGTTTTTAAATCTATACCCCAATGCCTCTAAATGCTTACGTAACATGGCAGGTATATCTCCTTGAAACTCTAAACTGTCTTCTTTTACTGTTCCCCCGGTACCTAGCTTCTTCTTAAGGGTTTTCAGTAAAGCCTGTAATGTTGCATTCTCTAAGTAAAAAGGTTTGACGATAGTGACAACCTTCCCCCTGCGTTTTTCTTTTGCAAAATACAGTTGGTGTTTTTCGGGTACTTTAATTTCAGTAGAAACTTTGGGAGAGCGTTGGTCTTTATTGTCCGAGGACCAACCCTCTCCAAGATCTGCACCCATTTCAAATAATTTTTCTTTCACTCAGTCCTCCTAACTATAATCTGTATCAAAAAGTATACCCAGTACAACCATTAGTAGCAGAAGAAAAATAAATATCTTATAGAGTGTATCTTCACTGGGGAGTTTCATCGTTATCCTATCTCATAAATAATTTCAGTTCTGTTTTTCTTCGTTTCAATCTCTTGTATACTGAGTCCCTCTATGGGCAGCTTCATAAACTCTTCCAGGGTTTCTAACCTTGCTTTAGCGATTTCACGTAAGACGATACCTCTATAGGCTTTTGCCCAATGACTTACTACTTTACCCTCTTTGATGAACTTAAGTGTAGTGTAGGGTTTTTCGGGTTTGTAAAACTTGTCATAAAAACCTGCACGGAGGTCAAGTATCTCATCTTCAGCCAGATAGTCTTCCATAAGTGTTGCAGAGTGTTCATGATAAAATTTCTCTGTTTTGATGTCCCTTACTGCTTCTCCCTGTTTGAGTTTATACTCAGGTATGAGGTCTGAGGCACGTATGGGACCAAAGAGATTTGAAAAGAGGATAACATGGCTGTCTACATAGCATTGTGCATCAGCATCTAAATGCTCATAGCCCAGATAATCAAAAGCCACACCCGTATATCTTTGAATGGCTTTCATAGTGAGTTCATGAATGATATCTTTTTTATGGGCAAGAATATCTGCTTCTTTTTTGAGACCAAACATTTTTGAAAGTGCAGACATGTCACCTTTCTGTAAAACATTCATATAAGCATGCAATAGCTTTGTTCTATGAGGCAATAGTGCTTCAAAAAGTAAAGCATCAGGCTTAAAAGAGGCATCACCTCCAGATTTTTTAGTTTCACTCGGGGCCAGTAGTATTTTCATTATGTAGCCTATTATCTTCTTTTTATATGTGTGTATTCTATTGAAATTACCTAAAAAAGAGAAATTTTTATAAATTTACCTAAAACCCTTGACTTTTAAAATGTATTTGTCTATAATTCCCGTCCATTTTAAGTGTAATAACTTCTAATGATGGTGCTGGCGTAGCTCAGTTGGCTAGAGCAGCTGATTTGTAATCAGCAGGTCGGGGGTTCGAGTCCCTTTGCCAGCTCCATAAAATATAATTATCAGTGTTTGACCAGTATAGATTTAAACATTAAGGTGAGTTACTCAAGCGGCCAACGAGGGCAGACTGTAAATCTGCTGACTATGTCTTCGAAGGTTCGAATCCTTCACTCACCACCATTTGTTAAATCACATAAAAGATTGCGGGCGTAGCTCAGTGGCTAGAGTTCCTGCCTTCCAAGCAGGCTGTCGAGAGTTCGAATCTCTTCGCCCGCTCCATAAACTGGGAGCTGTGTGAATTATGTATTAACAGATTAATAACTTCACATATAAAAGCTTTCCTACTTTATTCATTTATGACTTTAACAACAAATATTAATACTATACGATATATCAAAATAACGACTAGTCGCGTGAACACCATATGGAATGGAACACAGCATTAGCACGGGGAAATGGACTTTGTTCATTTTGCGGTTATTTAATGAGTTGCCCAGATAGCTCAGTGGCAGAGCACTTCCTTGGTAAGGAAGAGGTCGGCGGTTCTATTCCGCTTCTGGGCTCCACTCTCCATGATAGTATGGACAAAAGTATTACAGTTTTGTAATAGTTCTGTCCATATCGGTATGGGGTCTAAGAAAATTTAGGTATAATACTGCCTTTAAAACATTTTACGCTAGGAGAATAGCATGGCTAAAGCAAAATTCGAACGAACAAAACCGCATGTTAACATCGGTACTATTGGTCACGTTGACCACGGAAAAACGACACTGACTGCAGCGATCACAGCAGTACTCGCTACTAAAAATAATTCAGCATTTATGGATTATGATGCAATTGATAATGCACCAGAAGAGAGAGAAAGAGGAATTACAATTGCTACTTCTCACGTAGAGTATGAAACAGACAAACGTCACTATGCTCACGTAGACTGTCCAGGTCACGCCGATTATGTTAAAAACATGATTACTGGTGCTGCTCAAATGGACGGTGCTATCCTTGTTATTGCTGCGACTGATGGTCCAATGGCACAAACTAGAGAGCACATCCTTCTTTCTAAGCAAGTAGGTGT
>JAPHUJ010000187.1 GCA_026193735.1 Sulfurovum sp. | reverse complement strand
TTTGTGCAGTTGGAGGCAATACATTATCTTCACTGTCTTTAATCTCAACACAGTCACCAATGGCAAATACATCTCTTTGACCTTGGATGTTCAATTCTGGTGTAGCAATGAGTTGCTCAAGCCTATTTTTCTCATTCTTTATGATATTATTGAGCTCTGAAGCCTTGATTCCTCCTGTAAAGATCATGAAACGGTACTGTAGTTTTTCACCATTTTTAAAATGTATATACGATGCATCCACTGTGTTTATAAAAGCACTTGTCAAAATTTTAACACCGAGTGATTCTAACCTTTTCTTGGTATTGGAAATGGTGTATTCTCCCATTCCGGGAAGGATGGTTTCACTTGCGTCAATAAGATATATCTTTATTTCTTTGGCAGTATCTCCAATGGTTTTACTGTAAGCCTGAAGAACATATGCCATTTCAGCAGCGACTTCCACTCCACTAAGCCCTGCTCCACCTATGGCAATATTTATTTCACCTTCATTGCGTCCATGTTCATTTTGCAGTTTTGTATAAATAAGATTCTCAAATTCTTTTCTAAAATTATAGGCCCTTTGCAAATTTTTGACACCATAACTGTGCTCTCTTAAACCTTCAATAAATGAAAAAAAGTTTGTTTTTGCACCTGTCGCTATAATGAGGTAGTCATAAGATAAAGCTGTATCATTTACACTAACATTCTTCTTTTTAAAGTTTACTGCATTTGCATTTCCATGTACAAAATGGACTCTTCCTTTAAATCCATGGCACCAGTTATTCAAATCAATGGCAATATCATGAATATCGAACCGACCTGCTATATAACCATAGGCTTCTGTTTGTAAATAGTGATAAGGGTTTTTATCGATCAAGGTAATATCTATTTCTTTATATTTAGCCAAAGTCTCTATCGCACGAAGACCGCCATAGCCTCCACCGATCACCAATACTTTTTTCATCACTAGCGCTCTCCAAAATTCACGTTAATATCCATTTTACACAATTAATATAAATATAATGACTTAATTATACTATTGATGCATGTATTTATAGTATCTGTACTAATCCTTCTTTAAGCACTTACTATGTAAAATCCCATCTACATTTTATTATGTATGCCGCAGTGATGGAACTGGTAGACTTGGTAGACTCAAAATCTTCTGCCTTAGGGCGTGTCGGTTCGAATCCGACCTGCGGTACCACTGATGGGACGTTTTTTTGGTAAACCCAAACAAACTACGTTGTCACTTAGACAACTTCAGCAGTTTGCTCATGCGACTGGTCGCATTTTAAACTTGCTTTACATCACAAAATATGTGTTAACTTATGCGGGCGTAGCTCAGTGGCTAGAGTTCCTGCCTTCCAAGCAGGCTGTCGAGGGTTCGAATCCCTTCGCCCGCTCCACTTTTACCACATATTTTACACACATTATGGATGCGCGGGCGTAGCTCAGTGGTAGAGCATAACCTTGCCAAGGTTGGGGTCGACGGTTCGAACCCGTTCGCCCGCTCCATAAACATTAATCTTCAAATCAAACTCTAAACTCTTAATTTCTTTTGCTATAATCCTTGTAATAAAAAATAAGGCATGTTATGAAACTCGTTGTTGCGATTACCGGTGCAAGTGGTGTTCATTTGGGCAAAAAGTTTGTCGACTACTTACCATCAAACATTGAAGTCCATGTGATAGTTTCTGATAATGCTCTTACTGTAGAGTCTTTTGAAAACAAAAAAGTGACTTTGCACTCCAGTGAAAATATAGCAGCATCTATCTCTTCCGGTTCGTTCAGGGTAGATGCAACGGCTATCATTCCCTGCAGCATGAATACATTGGCTAAGATAGCATGCGGCATAAGTGATAACTTAACTACACGTGTGGCTGCTGTAGCACTTAAAGAGCAGAAGAAGTTACTTCTTGCGCCTAGAGAATTGCCATTTTCTGCCATTGCATTGGAAAACATGCAAAAGTTAGCTACTTTGGGAGTCATCATCGCACCACCTGTGATGGGATACTATGCTGAGTCATCTTCTCTTGAAGATATAGAAAAATTCATCATCGGTAAGTGGTACGATGTGCTGGGCATGGAAAATAATCTTTATAAAAGATGGAGTTAATATGAGTGATATCAAAAGAGCGATCTACCCTGGGACCTTTGACCCTATAACCAACGGACATTTAGACATCATAAGACGTGCCTGTCATATGTTTGATGAGATCATCGTTGCAGTGGCCGAAAGTCAAGCAAAGAAGCCTATGTTCTCTTTAGAGCAACGTATAGAGATGATCGAAGCTGCAACGAAAGATTTCCCTAAGATAAAAGTCATTGGATTTGAAAGTCTTCTCGTTGATCTCTCAGATAAATTGGATGCCAATATCATCGTAAGAGGACTCAGGGCAGTAAGTGACTTCGAGTATGAGCTACAGATGGGTTATGCCAACGCTTCGCTCAAAAAAGAGTTAGAGACCGTTTATCTTATGCCGAGTCTGGAACATGCTTTTGTAAGCTCTTCTGTGGTTCGTTCCATTTTAAACTTTAATGGAAAAGTAGAACACCTTGTTCCGGATGAAGCACTCAAGCTCATAAAGTGTTTACGCTAATGTATGTACTTTTTGAAGGCATAGACACGTGTGGGAAAAGTACACAGATAGAACTCATCTCACAAAAACACCCTGAGATCATAGTCACACATGAACCTGGTGGTACAGCATTTGGTAAAAAAGCCAGAGAAATACTCCTTGCCGATTCTTTAGCTTCCAAGCGTGCAGAACTTCTACTTTTTTTAGCTGACAGAGCGGAACATTACCAGGAAGTCATCTCTCCAAACAAGAATAAGGTCATCATCTCGGATAGAGGGTTTCTCTCTGGTATCGGGTATGCCCTTGCCAATGGTGACTTTGATTTTGATGAACTTGTTAGTCTTAACAGGTTTGCTCTTGAAGGACATTTTCCAGATAAAGTCATCCTATTTTTAACAGATATGAAAACTTTGAAAGAGAGAACTTCTGCTAAAAGTCTGGACGGCATTGAGCTTAGAGGACTGGAGTATCTGTTAAAGGTACAAGAGCATATGAAAGAAAGTATAGTAAAACTTGGTATCTCTCATCTTTTTCTAGATGCAACCGATGATATAGAAAACATCCATCAAACGATACTAACCTACTTGAAGGTATAATTACGCAATTAATACAGAGTCTCTCAGTCATTTTTGTACTTGTACCTAAGGGTATTTCTTACGGACATACGGGAGTTTATAACTTACATTGAGTTCAATAACTGTGAATCCCCGTATTTAGTACGAGGATGATAAATAAGGAAACACTATGATCAACCCACTTAGAGGTATGAAAGACCTCACTTTTGATGAGAGCCAGCGTTTTGTTCACATCGTGACCACAGCCACAAATATTGCTAAAAAGTATGGATATGGCTACATTGAAACACCTATCCTCGAAGAAACAGCTCTATTTAAACGTTCTGTGGGTGAAAGTTCTGACATTGTTGGTAAAGAAATGTACCAGTTTGAAGACAAAGGAGGCAACGATGTCTGTATGCGTCCGGAGGGAACTGCTGGTGTAGTACGTGCTTTTATACATGGAAAGCTGGACCGTCAGCCTGTAAAACAGAAGTTTTACTACTACGGACCTATGTTCCGTTATGAAAGACCACAAAAGGGTCGATTGAGAGAGTTTCACCAGTTTGGTTGTGAAAGTTTTGGTGAGGGGTCTGTCTATGAAGACTTTACCATCATCATTATGATAAGCCAGATCTTCTCTGAATTAGGGATAGGCTTTGATCTTCAAATAAATTCACTTGGATGTGTTGAGTGCATGCCTCCATACAAACAAAACCTTGTAGGCTTTTTGAGAGAAACGCAAGAAGAGTTGTGTGAGGACTGTAATAGACGGATAGATACAAATCCTATACGTGTACTTGACTGTAAAAACGCAACATGTCAGTCTCTTCTTGCAGATTCTCCGAAGCTTATCCACAATCTTTGTATCAGCTGTGACAGTGACTTCATCAAACTTACCGGCCTACTGGACAAAGCAGGTATCAAATACCAGATAGATACTAACCTAGTAAGAGGACTGGATTACTATAATAAAACCGCTTTTGAATTTGTCAGTAACGAGATCGGTTCACAATCAGCCATTGCAGGTGGCGGACGTTATGACAAGCTGGTAGAGTTTCTAGATGGAAAACCGACTCCAGCAGTTGGGTTTGCTATAGGTATAGAGCGTATCATGGAACTTGTGAAGATGCCTGAAGTCACACGTGAAGGTATCTACCTGGGAGCCATGACAGAGGAAGCTATAGAAGCCCTTTTTCCTGTAGCTACAGCTAAACGTAAAGAGACAAAAGTGACACTAGAATACGCTTCGAAAGGTTTCAAGAGCCATATGAAAGGTGCAGATAAAGTAAATGCACGTTACTGTGTTCTTATAGGTGAAAAGGAGTTGGAAAATGGTACGGTTTGGGTAAAAGATCTGGAGACTAAAGAAGAAACGACTATTTCAATTGAAGCGTTTTAAACGCTTCAATAAAAAGGATGTTTAACGATTAAAAGTTAAACATCACACCTGCAAAAATAGAGTCACCATGTGGTCCTTCTATCTGTGAATGTTCATATTCTGCTACAAACTTGTAACTTTCATTCATAGCTATCTCAACACCTCCGCCAAATACGAAATTATGGTCTCTGCTATCGATATCATATGCTGAAATTTTCTCCCACTCATATTCGTATCCGACTTTACCAAATATGCCAAGGCTCTCTGTTAATTCATACGTGTATACCAAATCAAGTGCCGATGTATAATAAGTCGCTTTTGCCTCTTCTACATCTATACCTACTGTCTCAGTGACCGTATTACGTGCATAGGAGAAGTCATATTCCAGTGCAAATCCATTTCCCAATCTATATCCAAAGTCAATCCCAAAACCATAATCTCTGTCACCATCCAGTACAGCTGACTCATGATTGACCGTGTCACCCAAAACCATAAGACCTTTAGCAATCATATAAAATTTTGACTCTGTTTCATGTTCCATGACTTCTGGTTCATTCACCTCGATCGGAGCTATATCTCCTCCCGCGAAAAGTTGTGTTGTCAATTGTGTTGAAAGTGCAGCTACAAGTAATACTTTTTTCATTTATTTTCCCTTTATTTTAAATCTTGCAAATAATTAATATTATAAATCATAATGCATATTTACTTAAACAAACAGTTTTTCTTGCATTAAAAAGGATTTTTCATCAAATATTCTTATAATTTTTAAAAAATTTACTTTAAAAATAAATAAAATACATTAGGTATGTCAATTTTATTTAAGCCATTGCAACAGATCTTTACTGAGCATAACCATTATCCTATTGGTAGCAGACACATACCCTTTTGCATCTAATGTCGGTGTTGCTTCACGGTAGCTAAATCTTTTACTTTTTACCAGACGTCCGGTCCCTATATTTATGAGGTTGAATTGTATGGAAACGATAGCATCAGATTCTGATTCCCGTACTCTGTGATGGAAAGCGAATATGGTACTCTCCAACCTATAATCTTCTTCAGCCGTTGAAGAGTCAAGCAGTACAACTTTAAAAAGCCTACTGTT
>JAPHUJ010000254.1 GCA_026193735.1 Sulfurovum sp. | reverse complement strand
GATGTGAAACTTGAGCACATTGCATTTGGTACTATGATGGATAAAGGCGGAAAGCCATTTAAGACACGTGACGGCGGAACAGTAAAACTCATAGATCTGCTTGATGAGGCGGTTGTCAAAGCTAAAGAGACTATCAACGATAAAGAGTTGTACTCTCCTGAAGAGCTGGAAGTATTGGCTAAGATCATAGGAATCGGGGCAGTAAAATATGCAGATCTTGCGATCAACCGTGAGTCTAACTATATTTTTAACTGGGACAAGATGCTCAGTTTTGAAGGTAATACTTCACTGTATATGCAATATGCTTATGCAAGAATTCAAAGTATCTTTAGAAAGTATGATGGCACTATAGAAGGTAATATCATCTTAGGTGATGCATTGGAGCATAGACTCTCTACGATGCTGCTTCGTTTTGAAGATGTACTAAACCGTGCAGCTGTAGATGCTGCACCAAATCAGATAACAACGTATCTATATGAGTTGGTATCACTCTTTATGCGTTTTTATGAGCAGAATCCTATACTTAAAGAGGGTGTAGAGGAGTCAACAAAGATGAGTCGTTTAGCATTGGCTGATTTGACGGCTAAGACTATCAAACAAGGTTTGGAAATACTTGGTATCGAGGTTGTAGATAAGCTGTAGATCCCGGGTGGGAATTTCCGTGATTAAGCCTAGAGAAACTGTATATTTTCCTATGCTTGATATGAATCTATGAATGCCAATGAAACCATGGATCCTCAGTCAATCCGAGGATGAAGAGAGCTAAAAAATATTTTACCTTAATACCTATCTTACTCAAGGAGAAATTGTATGAAAGCACTCATTATTTTAGCAATAATGGCTACTCTGTCTATCATATTTATTCAATACAATGGAAATAAAAATCTAAAAAAACTTTTCATAGCCCTAGTAACATTTGGCATTATCATTTCTTTGGCAGTTGTGGGGAATTTAACCCGACAGGTCATGCCTATATTCATAGCACACATTATTTTGATCCTAATCTCATGGGCTGGATTGATAGTGTATCTTCTGAGAGATAAGTATTATTGGTGGATTATTTTTTCGCCAGTAGTAACTATTGGATTATTTTTGTTGTTGGAAGCGTTGACAGGTTCAGGACATGATATAGGTTAATCAAACGACAACTATTTGTCGTTTGTGGTCTCGAAACCGAGGTGAAGCCATGTAGGCGGGGGAATATCCCCCAGAGTTACTCTTTATGCAGGATCAATATCTTTCTTTTTCTGATTTTCAACAAGTTCAGATAAAAATGTTTCAAGTGAATAACGTTGTCTATACTCAGGTATCATGATATGGATAAGGATATCTCCTAGATCAGCTACAGCCCACTCATCACTTGTATCTGATGCAAGAATTGTATCACCTTGTTCTTTTAGTCCTCTTTTAAGATGATCAAAAAGTGCAAGTGTATGTTTACCGTTAAGTGAGTTAGCGATGACTACACGTTTTGCTATGTAATCTGCATCCTCAAGGTTAAATACTTCTATCTCTTCAGCTTTTTTATCATCAAGTATTTTTACGATACCTGCTATTCTTTCGTCTATTGTCATATGGTGTTGCCCTTCTAATATATGTTTGACAGATGTTTTAATCTTTGTGTCAATGAATTGTAAATCTTTTTCTTCTCTTATTTGGGTTGAACTCATAGGTACCGATACCGGTAATAATTCCCATTTTTTAAGTTTTTCCGTATCTAAATGACCATTTCCTCGTGTTGCTATAACCCAAGTAACTGTGTCATTTAGCCATTCAAATGCATGCCATTTTGTCAATGTTGACAGATTGTCAGATCCTATGATAAGATATTTGACATTGCATGCTTGGTTAAAATGCTTTACAGTTTGTGAGGTGACTGTACTTTTGCCTTCTTTTATCTCATAATCATCTACTTCCACACGATCTATAGGATCAAACAGTGTATGACACCATGCAAGTCGTGTATAGGCATCTGCCAGTGTAGATGTTTTAAAAGGGTTTAAGTAGGCTGGAACTACAATTAATTTATCAATGTGCAAGTTTTCTATAGCTTTTTCAACGATAAGCTGATGTCCTTTATGTGGAGGGTCAAAACTTCCTCCAAAGAGTGCTATAGTAGGCTTTTGATGATTAACCAAATACTAACCTCATTTACTGTAAAATTACGTAATTTTAGCATAATAATCATAAGGGTAAAGTATGGCTGTGAAAGTAGCAATTAACGGACTTGGAAGAATTGGTAGATGTGTGGCACGTATCATTGCAGATAGAGATGACATTGAGCTTGTTGCCGTGAATGCTTCCGGTACGGAAGATATGCTGCAGTACAACCTAAAATATGATTCTGTGCATGGAAGACGT
>JAPHUJ010000001.1 GCA_026193735.1 Sulfurovum sp. | reverse complement strand
CGTGTTCCTTCTAGTATAGTATTTAAGTCTGGCAGGTTTTTCATGATTTTCTTAAAGCTTATATACCCAACTGCAGCCTCACGCCCTACTGCTCCAGAGATACTGTCAAGTATGAGTTCAGCATCTATACCTGACTTAGTGATACTATCGACGTATTCCCATGAACGAGGTGTTGCAAAACTCTTTTCATTTGAAGTCGCATCAAAAGTGAAAAGCATAGATTTATCATATGCCAGATAACTGATAATAGAACTGTCTATTTTGGATTTATAGGCCCATGCTTTCCAGTCATTAAAGTCTACTTCCATCTCAAAGTGCACAAAACGGTTTGCAAGTGGCGGTGGCATTTTGTACACTACCCCTCTGTCGTTTTCACGGTTACCCGCAGCTACAATGCTCCAACCTTCTGGAAGTTCATACTCCCCTACTTTTCTGTCAAGTATAAGTTGATAGGCTGAAGCCTGTACTGCCGGAGGAGCCGTGTTTATCTCATCAAGAAACAAGATACCTTTAGAGTCAGGCACCGAGGGTAAGAAACTAGGTTTTGCCCATACACCCTCATTGGTCTCAGCATTGAAAAATGGGATACCTTTGAGGTCTGTGGGGTCAAGAAGCGACAAGCGTAAGTCTAAAAATGCCAACCCCTGCTCTGACGCTATCTGCTTCACAATAGAAGACTTACCTATCCCGGGTGCTCCCCAAATAAATACTGGTAACTTTTTTACAATAAGTTTATTTATCACTTTTGTGATATTTGATGCTTTCATATCTATCTTCCTTCTAAAATTGTACAGATTTAGGATCGTAAGTGAGTACGGTTTCATACTCTTTTACAAATATCTCATTTTCAGCCAGTTCATTTTGTAGGCGAGTATCTACTTTTAAAATATCTAAAATATCTAAAGGAACAGATGCATTTGATGCCATACTTTTATGTATTTCAAACTCATCTCTCTCAAATAACGTACGTAAGATAGTTTCTGGTGTGCTTTTGTTATGTGCCAAAGCAATACGTATATCTGGTTCATCATATTGCTGATAGAACATCTCAAGCATCTCCTGTGAATTGGCAGGATTTATCGCCAGATATTTAAAACTTGACTGAATACCCTTTGCATAGATCTCCTTCAACTCTGATACATCCAATGTAGGATTTTCTGCCAAATGGCAGGTAAGCGATTCATTGTCTCTTTTTATGAGTATATTTATCACATCTGATGACAGATGCTCATTTGCTCCAATGGTAGCAAAAAGCTTTACATCCAAATTATGTGCATCAATCAACGCTAAACGCTCAACATTAATAGCTTGTGTTAATAACAAGAGTTGTACGACCTTGTCTTCTTTCCCCAGTAGTACATTAAATATTTCATCATCTATTTTTTCATTGGTTGCGAGCGATTCATTTATTTTTTCATCATTTTTAGCCAGCAGGCTTTGTAATAATGACAGTTCAATACTTCTGTTGCATGCCAGAGCAACATCTACTTTTTTATCTCTTAAACTCACAAGCTTCTCAATGACCTCTTTATCTAAATTTTCATTTCTAGCGATGGTCTCTCTGAGTGTAACTTTTTCTTTCCCGCGTATAAGAAACTCAAAGTTCGGGAATCCTATGAGTGCTAAAAGTAGTTTAGGATTAGTAGCCTCTGTCGCCAAACGGCGCAAGGTAAGGTAACTGTAAAGCAGGTCTGCTTCATTAGGCTTTATATCAATATAGCGACGAAGTGTAAACATAATAACATCACGGTCATCTCTATTATCTTCCTCTTCATCATGCCACTCATACATCATAAGAAGTTTCACAAAAAGCGCTTCAGAGATATTTGCATTACCCAATAGTCTAAAGACACGTTCCTGATCATTAGAAAGCTTGATACCCATAAGCAATTCATCATCATTAATGCCCGCTGAAAGTAATTTTTCAAACTCATCAAGACTAAATGTCGGTACCTTGTTATCATATGCCATACAAGAGATGTCTTCCTCCACAGGGTTAAGACTGCTATGTTCTATGGTCACTACGACATCATCGTCATAATTCTTAGTCATGGTTATGTCATATTTTTTTAGAAAACGTGCTATTTCGTCTTTTGTAAAAATACCCTCACGTCCAAGGAAAAGAAACTTCTTATCCGCGGAAGTACTTAACAATGTTTCTAATGAAGGTTGTTCTTGTGCCATATCATCACTTTTAGTGTTTAATTTAACTTAGTATAGCATGTTGAATTTTAAATAGGAGTTAATTAGTCTTATTTAAAACTAGAATATTATTTGAATGTTTTTGTTATACTATAAAAAGAAGTATATTCAAATAAGGTATCTGATGGGTAGCGAGATAAGCAATAGAGAGTTTACAAAAGAAGATTTTACTGCATTTAAAAATGCCTGCTTACGTGAATTAGAATATATCAAATCATTATTTGCCAAAGGTTCAAATATATTTTCAGACAAATACCGTATAGGCTATGAACTGGAAGTTTGCATTCTTAACAGTGCCAATCTACCTGCCCCTCTGAACAAAGAGATACTGAATGATCTCCACTCGCCTTATTTTACCAATGAACTTGCAAAGTATGATCTCGAGATCAATGGGAATGTTTTTGAACTTGATGCCAATGCACCTCAAAGCTTAGAAAAAGACCTTCATGCACTTTGGGATCAAGCACAGAAATCTGCTTCAAAATTTAATGCACAGCTTGGACTTTTTGGTGTACTTCCTTCTTTAGAACTTAAGCATTTCAACAAAGTACTATACCAATCTGATATGCATAGATATACACTGGTATCTCAGCGTATTAAAGAATTAAGACATGAGAGTGTGAAGATCCTGTTTCATGGCGAAGATGAAGTATCTCTACAAAAAGACGATGTGATGTTTGAAGCACTTGGAACCTCATTACAGATCCACTTTCAGATCCCTTTTGATGAAGCCGTTGAGTATTATCATGCTGCACTGCTGGCTTCTGTTGCAGTACTTGGGTTTGCTGCGAATTCTCCTTTGGTCTTAGGAAAAAGAGCCTGGCATGAGTCCCGTATCGCCATCTTTGAACAATCTGTAGATACAAGGGACAAGATCAGAAGAGAACATGGTGAAGAAACAAGAGTACATTTTGCTCATGGCTATATAGATTCCTGGTTAGACCTCTTCGAGCAGAACAAAGCATTTAAAATTATTTTTGCAGATGTAAAGGACACACCTGAAAGCGATCTACATCATTTCAACCTTCACAATGGCACGATATGGAGATGGATCCGTCCTATTTTGGACAGGGACAAAGATGGTAAACATACACTAAGACTTGAGCTTCGCGTTCTACCATCAGGACCAAGTCTCATAGATACCCAAACCAATATTTGGTTTTTTATCGGTCTCATCCAAGGTTTAATAAAATCAAATATAGATCTTAGAAAAATACTGTTTGAAACGTTAAAAGATGATTTTTATACCGTAGCTAAAACAGGATTGGAAACGGAGTTCCATGAACCGATCAATGCTGAAAAAATCTCTTTGAAAGAGTGGATCTTAACTGATGGACTGAGACTTACCAAAATGGGGCTTTCCTCTTTTCGCATCAATAACACTGCTAATTTCATGAATATTATCGAGCAAAGAACATTAAGTGGACAAAATGGTGCTTCATGGCAACTTGAACATTTTAAAAAGTATAATAGTATCCCTAAACTTATGGAGTATTATATGAAAAATTCCAAACAAAATATTCCCGTACATGAATGGAGCCTATAAATGAACAATTTAACGATACGACATGACATACCAGATGCGTTTTTGGATATTTCTTATCGTAATATAAAAAAAGTGTTTGACACACCTACACTTATTCATCTTAAAGGGGATAAAAGTCCTGCACTCTTTGTATCTATATTACTGCATGGAAATGAGTTTAGTGGCCTAAAGATCATGCAGGAGATACTCAAAAAATATAAAAAAACAGAGGGATATACACTTCCAAGATCGATCTGGCTTTTTGTAGGTAATGTAGAAGCATCATCACAGGGGATTAGAAGACTTGACACTGAACTGGACTTCAACCGTGCTTGGCCCGGCACTATGGAACCGGATGCACCTACTGCAAAACTGATTGCAGAAGTGATGAAGAGGATCACAGAAGATGAACTCTTTGCAGCGATCGACCTGCATAACAACACAGGAAAAAATCCCCCTTACGGATGCATCTCTTCAGTCAATGAAAAGAACAAGTACCTAAGCAGTTTCTTTAACCATATCGCAATGGTATTTCATACACCTAAAGGGGTTTCGACGATGGCGTTTGATGATATCTGTCCTGCCATTACACTGGAGTGTTCTACACCCGGTAACCATCTTGGAATAGATCGTGCCGTAGCGCTCATCGATGATCTGATGCATATGGATCATTTCCCTGACAAACCCCTGCCTTCTCATGACCTACAGTTGGTACAAAATAATGCTGTTCTCAAGGTCGCTGAAAATGTGGATTTTGGATTTGAAGATGAGGATGGAAACTTTGATCTAACACTGGTGGAGAACTTTGACCGTCATAACTTTACTAGACTTGAAACATCTGAAGTCTTTGCCCATACAACTCTGGATAAACCTCTCATCGCTACAGCAGAGGACGGTACTGATGTAACCGATAAGCTGATCTACAATTACAATGGTGCCATCTCTCTCAAAAAACCACTGATGCCTGCGATGATCACACTGGATAAGACAATCATCGTGCAAGATTGTCTCTGTTATCTTTTAGAGGATTATGTATAAGTAAGAAAAAAACATCAAACTTAACTGAGATACGGGCGCCCTCTTCCTTTATATCTTTATCATATCCTTCAGATTCGTCATCCTAAGATGTGATCCATGGATCACGTCTATATAACAATTATTCAATTAGACTTTTTCAAAAATAATAAATAAATCGCCACAGAGATACCCGCAGATCCCAGTATCATCAGCATGACCATGATCTGATACCGTACGGCTATCAACGGGTCAACCCCTGAAAGTATCTGTCCTGTCATCATCCCTGGAAGTGACACCAATCCTACTGCAAAAAGTGCGTTGACTATAGGGATCAATGCTGCCTTATAGGCTGTAGCTCTGGCATCCAGATAAGTATTTTCTCTATTTATCTCACTCTCAAACCTCTCTGCCGAGATACTCACAGCATTCATGGAATTTGCAAAGATCATCCCTGCTATAGGTATAAGAAACCTGGGTTCATACCAGGGGTTCAAATCCATCACCCCAAAAACAATCATCATCAATGTAAAAACCCCACCAAAAAAAATGGAAAGAAACGCGTAAAGAAAAAGTGACTTTTGTCTTTTTTGAAGTGGACGCATTGCGATGACACTTCCAGCGATGAGCATAACACAGAGTATAAAGACTACAAGATAAGGTGAATCTGAATCAAAAATATAGGTTAATACATACCCTATCAACATCAATTGTATCAACATCCTAAACAGTGCATAAAAAAGTGTAACCTTATCTTGAGTCCAACGCATATAGATCACGATGACCATAGAAACGGGGATCATGACCCAGAAAAGATTTAAAAGTGAGATGTTGTACATTGATGTATTCATACTATATTATAGCAAATTAACAACTGCTCTTCCATATCTCTAAAACCCAATACAGCATTATTTTCATTCTATCTACCATCAATACATCTTACAGTGCATTAATGATAAATACTTTATTTCTTTTACAGGTATATCACTTCTTCCGGCTCCACGATATGTACTTTTTGTTCAAATACATTTTCCAATACACTGCGTAAGATCACCTGTTTGTCATATTCTCCATGTATAAGAAAAATACGATTGAGATCTTTCATCTGCGATACCCATTTTACGATAGCACTCTGATCCGCATGAGCGGAAAAACCATTCAAAGTATGAATACTAGCCTTAACAAGGATTTCTTCACGATAGATCTTGACCCAACGTGCTCCATCGATCATTTGCCGTCCTAAAGTGCCAACTACTTGATAACCCACAAAAATGACAGCATTTTTTTGATTCCATAGACGATGTTTAAAATGATGAAGGATCCTTCCCCCTGTACACATTCCGCTACCAGCGATAATAATAGCACGACGATCTACATCATTGATGGCTCTGGACGCCTCAGCATCCGGAGTAAAGGTAAGCCCTTCAAAATCAAAAACAGTACCATCACGCTTTTTATAATCCTGGCATTTCTGACTTAAGAATTCAGAATAATTATTATAAACCTCTGTTGCACGTGTAGCCATCGGGCTGTCTAAAAATATCTTACACTCAGGCAATTCTTTTCTGTCATGCATCTCTTTAAGAATACACAAAAGCTCCTGGGTCCGTTCAACAGCAAAAGAGGGAATGATTACATTACCCCAGTTATTTAGCGTCTCTATAACGATACGCTTAAACTCAGTGATTGTATCTTCCATGCTTTTATGATTACGGTCTCCATAGGTCGATTCGACATAAAGCGTATTGGCATGAGTACATTTTTTCAGATCAGGCATTACCATATCATTGTCATTGCCTATATCGCCGGAAAAAACGATGGTTTGTTCAACACCACGCTCCATATAAGCAATTTCGATAAAAGCAGATCCTAAAATATGTCCTGCGTCACGATAAGTTACTGTGAGACCCTCCTGAAGGGTAAGAGGTTTATCATAAACAGGATATTTCCAGGTTAGATCAAAAGTTGCCTCAAGATCATCTTCTCCATAAAGTGGTAAATCAACTTCGTCTTCTTTACCTCGACGTTGTGCTTTTTTATAATTAGTCTCATAATCTTCTCTCATGATCTTGGCACTGTCTAGTAAGATAATTTCAACCAGATCCCGTGTTGCTTCTGTGGCACAAACAATCCCGGTAAATCCCTCTTTCACCAGCTTTGGTATGCGTCCTACATGATCTAGGTGAGCATGGGTCACAAGCAGGTAATCTATTTTACTTGGATCAAAAGAAAATGGACCATTGTTACGTTCTTCTTCCGGCCCCTGAAACATTCCGCAATCAATAAGTATACGGGCACCTTCTTCGATATCAAGTAAGTGACAGGAACCCGTCACTACTTCTGCTGCACCATATGAAGTGATCGTTGCCATTTTAAATCCTTTCTTTGTTTAGATGTATAGATAAATTATTCTATTCTACTACTAAAATACTGTATTATACTTGTTTGACCCAATCTTTAAGTTGCTGCAAAAAGAATCTACACAACAATATTTTATGCCAATTACGTACAATCATATAGATAAAACATAAAGGGTAAAAAACTCAAGAATAGTGACACAGGGATTTCATTATCCTCGTGCATATAAAGCATAAGGAATATTTTTATTTCAACCCTATCCCTAAGAACTTATTCCAGATGTTTTTTTGGAGCATTCCACTTTTTTAGCTTCTCTTTATGGTCATCTATGATAGAATTTTACCTCTACATTGAGCATAATTTGAATAAGTCAATCACCTCACTTTTTTATTAGTTCATCAATTAGAAAATTACACTTATTATTGAATTTACACTGTTGAGCTGACATACATAAGAAAAAATAAGCCTAAAGATATTAAGGAATACTATGGAAAACGAAACACTAGAACAAATTGAAGCTTTAGAAAAATATCTCAGTGAGCATATTGAGGGTGCAAGCCTTGATGTCCATCCCTATGAAGTCGCTGATCTTCTTATGAATGTCAAAAAAGTTGATGAGCAAACCTATATCGATTTCTTAAATAAACTTCCCAAAGATCTTTTGGCTGAAGTGATCATAGAACTTCCAAGATCTGAACAAGAAAAAATATATGAAAGATTTGGTCCAAAAAAACTTGCAAAGCTTACAGAAGAGCTTAATACCAATGATGCAGCCGATCTTATCCAGCATATTGAAGAAATAGACGAAGAAAAAGCAAATGCGATCTTGTCAAATCTTTCAGAAGAAGATAGAGATACGATAGAAGAGCTTATATCCTTTGAAGAAAATGAAGCCGGTGCACATATGCAGGTGGAGATTTTCGAAGCTCATATAGATGAAAAGATCGGTGACTCTATCTTACGTCTTAAAAAAATGAAAAAAAATAATGAGATCGACAATATTCATCATGTATTTGTCGTTTCAAATGGACGTACATTTGTTGGTATGATCCCTCTTGAAGATCTCATACTGCATGGTCCAAAAGAATTATATAAAGATGTGATTGATGATGAAGGAAAGATCACTGTCTCCGTTAACCCTCATGATGAT
>JAPHUJ010000269.1 GCA_026193735.1 Sulfurovum sp. | reverse complement strand
ACTATCAAAAAGGTGAAGAGCATGTCTTCCTTGGACGTGAGATGGCTATGCCAAAAGATTTCAGTGAAGCAACTGCAAAACTCATAGATGATGAAGTACGAAAGATCATCACACAAAAAGAAGAGCAGATCATGAAACTGTTTTCAAAACATAAGGAAGAGATCATTGCTCTTTCAGATAGATTGGTAGAAAAAGAGTTGATGACGGTGGATGAGATCAGATCTCTTATACATCTTTAAACAACTGATATGCATCCAGTCTATAAAAGCGTGTAAGCTCTTGATAAATATCTGGAAAATACGCTTTGAATGGCTTAGGTGTTTCGAAAAACCGTTCACTACATACAGCAAAAAACTCTGCTTCATTTTTTAATGCATATGTACCTAAAAATGCTACTTTTTCTGAACTTTCTTTTGCATGAGATTCACCATACAATGTATCAAAGGAGTTAGAGAATACTTCAGCCCAACTTCGATAGTCTGAACTTTCCAGTACAGGTGTACCATCTGCAAAACCGTCTTCAAAATCCAGCTCATGGGCAAACTCATGGATGATTACATTGTCTTTTTGCTGCTGTGTTATGTTTTGCTTTATATCCTGCCATGAGATGACTACAGTGCCATTTGCTGATCGGCCTTCTAAAATAGATGTTTCATTATGGTTGATGCCACCACTTGAGTGTGTCTCATTTATGATGAAGTGTTTTGGGTAGACAATGATCGTTTTGACATGGTCTTTTTCTCCCAGTTCAAATCCAAGCCGCATCATACATGCATAAAATGCAATGATAACTTTGATCTCATCAGTGATGGTCATCTTTGCCCCAACAAACTCTTTTTCATCTATAAAAAGTTGCATTAAAAGGTGAAGTTTTTCTTGATGTACAGGTGATAGAACTTTATATTGATGTATATTTTGAAGTATGGTCTCATATGATTTAGGAAAAGGAATGGATTTGAGTTTTTTATAGTGCCACATTCGACGAAAATACCCCACACCTTCCCAAAGAAGGAAGAGTCCCATTAAAGTAAAAATAAATTCTATCAGTAAAAGATAATAGGCCATATCGTAACTACCTTGTTTTTGGATAGTACATCATAGCGAAACTTGAGATGTTATTTGGGTAATTTTTTACCTTCAATGAGCACAGCAAAGAACTTCACAGACCAAAAAATGAACATCAAAAGCCAGGCAGTCACAGAAATGTCAAAGAGAACCATGATATTCAACCCAAAAGCTGATGCCAATGAGACCAATAAACGTATGACTACGACTACTTGTGTCCAGTAAAAAAGTAGGGTTGTCCATTTATCTGCATGCATTGTATTGCCAGAGTGTCCGAGGGTCACACGGGTACCAAAACCTATAAAAATGGTAAAAATAAAACCAAGAAGGAGGACATGTGTGTCCAAGGAGAGAAAATATATGCCACTCATGAATGATATAAGGTTTACTATCCCTCCTAATAAAAAGCCAACAGGTACCCAGTAGAGTGCGATATGCAGTATCCAAAGCAGAGGATTTGGATTGGGGAAGGGGAGTTTCCAGCTATGAACTTCTTTTCCTATGAGATAAGCCAACGCAAAGTCAACAATAAATGAACTATTTGTATAGGTACCTTCAAGTAGTATATGAAGTAGCAAAAGTGTAAAAATAATTTTTAGGAGCTTTTTATTTTTTTCTACTACACAATGAGAGAAGAATGGTACCATGCGTTGCGCGACCGAAAATGTCAGCAAGAAGAGATAAAGATAGACAGATATTTCTATGGATAGACCCATTAAAGGCATATAAAAAAGTTGTGCCATAATAAAGAGAAAATGAGAAAGTACACCAAAGCCCATTGCAATGAGCATCCAAAAAATATCATGTCTGTCATCCATGGTTGTAGTTGTGTATATATTTTTTAGTATTAACAAGCCCATAAAGTGTGCTGTAAAGACAAGAAACAACGCTATTGCGGAGAGAAATGAACTCACTATACTGCCAAGTAGAAATAATATGGCACCAAGATATACTAGACTGAATATACGCATATATTGCTTTTTATTTATGACTTCAGTAGACGCAAACTTAGGAAATGTAGTAAATAGAAAACCTAAAAATGCAGGCGTAAGCATAAGATATATAAGTCCATATATATGAAAATTTGTAGGTTCTATGACAAGATGAATAAAACCTTTATACGAGAGTAAATATACAAACATTGTAACGATAGCATTGACAAATGCTAAAATAAAAAATGGCTGATGGGGCTGAGAGAAAAAGTAATTATTCTTCGAGTCTTCACTGAATTGCATATGCATAGTTATCACTTTATTTTATTATATTTATTACAATTATAGCAAAAAAAGAAAAAACTAAATTGATTTAGCGCAAGATAGTAAGAAGTAGAGGTAATACACAGGTAATATTTAAATACTATAGTAACTAAAATAATAAAGGAATTCCTCATGACACATACAGTAAATAGAAAACATGTTTTAAATGGACATTCACATATAAGTAACTATAAAAAGGCTTTATTGTCTATTTTTGATAAGAAAAATGTTTGGAATTATCTAAAGGAACAAAGAGTAACAGCACTAAAAAGAAAGAAAGCGTTAGAAAAACAATTTAGATTAGATTCAGAAGTTATATATCACTAAGAAATTTGTACTTTACTTTCAGCATGCAACGTGTGATCAATACCATGATTGGTAAAGGGAAGAGGAAAAACTATCCTCTGTAACTGTTCAGAATTTCGAGTACAAACCTTAATTTGGATTGATCTTTTTAAATTTTGTACCTTCCATTGTATAGCTACCCATAATTCCTTTAGAGTCAAAAACAAAAGCAACCATTGAACCTTTGAATTCAACATCATCAAGTTCTTCTTTTGAATTCCATTCTGCAATAGTTATCTTGCCATCCACATCTGTTTCCCATTCATCTTCATCCATAAGAAATCTCTCAAGTGCTGCATCAGTAGTGAAAGCTATGATCATAGAATATTCTTGCACACCCATTTGAAATCCAACTGATGCTGAAACAATTTCATAGTATCCTAGAGTCTCTCGTTTTTTTCTAAGAACACCTTCAGCATATTTACCACCTATAAAGAAGCCTCCCTCCTTTATATCTGGAAATACAAGAAATGCTTTAGCATTAACTAAAAAGGCATCTCCGCCTTTTGTTTCATCAATAAACTTATTAATTGCCATATTTGCATCATGATCTAGGGTCTTGGCAGATTTTGCCATTGAAAAGGTACTGAATCCTATGAGTATGGCAAGTAGTACTACTTTGTATTTAATTGTATTCATTTTTAATCCTTGTTTTAAGTATTGCAATTATAACATAGCTATGATACTGTTTATTGAATAGATTAACTATTCATTGATAAATAATAAAAGATCTTTAAAGTAAAAAGTTTGTTGATGAGTGAAAATGATAGTACAGCCTATATACCTTGTTGTATATAAGCTGCATATTTGAAGATAAATGTTTGATAGAGGCTATTTATCCTCTGCTACCTTGACCAGCGT
>JAPHUJ010000013.1 GCA_026193735.1 Sulfurovum sp. | reverse complement strand
GGTTTTCCGGCATTTCTTACATTTTCACCTTCAACTTGTCCTGAGAACACAAAAGACATCACTTCACTTTGTTCTCTTTTGGATCCAAACACTGCCCCTATCTCAAAAAGAGGGATAGATTTTTTACTATAACTCACATTACGCTTCACGGCATTCAATAAATTTACTAAAACTGTAGATCTAAGTGTATTGAGCTCTTCGGCTATGGGGTTCGCCAGTTCAAGTTCTTCATCCAGAGTAGAAAAACCATATTTTTCCAAAAGTGCTCTTTCGGAAAATACATAAGAGACATTTTCATAAAAAGATACACCCACTGCACGGTTCTTAAACTCTTTTTTGGCTTGATATCTCTCAGTGGTATCATTAAGACGTGGTTTTTCAGCAAACATCAAAGGTTTTGCTTCTATGTTGTTGATCCCTATGATACGCACGATTTCTTCAGAGATATCTTGAATATGTTTAATATCATGTCTGAAAATCGGTACCAGCGCAGCAACAATATCATGTCCCTTAGAATTGATCTCAAATCCAAGTTTCTGAAGTATCGTTACAATTTTGCCTATTTCAACATCCATACCGATGATAGATGCGATCTCTTTTGTATCTACGATGACTATTTCGTTTTCTCTCTCAACGCTTACGTTAAGAGAACCTTCATAACAAGAGATATCTGAAAGACTGTCCATCATAGAAGCCAGGAAAGTGAGACCAAAATAAAGATCTGGATTGGAGCCTCTTGATGTCTTATAATAAAGGTCATCCGTTTTTAAAGAGGTGGTAGCTACAGCCTCAACTAAAGTATCCGGATTAATATAACTTGCCTCAAGTAAAAGCTCTTTTGTCTCATCATTCGCGGTAGCTTCTTTCTCTTGATTCACACCCACAACAGAAAGTACTTTTTCATTGGCTGTGATCTCTATGACTCCTTTGGCTTTTGCTACAGGAAGTACGGAGATCTTATTCTCAGTATTACGAAAGATCTTACTGTCATATGCACGTAATATAACCCCTGTTGTATGTGTTGCATATGCCATTATACTTGCAAGTTTGCCTTCTACTTCTACTCCCACCATAGATAAACGTAACTGCACAAGAAAACTATTGAAAATGTTCTTTACCGTTGCAAGTTTATAGTGCAGGTCTGCATCCATTTCCCCTTGCGTATGTATCTCTGCTTCTCTGGCTATGCCAAGTTTCATTTTCTCTTTTTGTTTATATTCAAAAGGTTTTATTTCAATGTCAAGTGCCGCACTCAAGTCTCTTGCCACACCATAGATACTAAGACAATCACCTCTGTTAGCGGTAAGTTCAAGTTCGATAATGGTATCTGCAACCTTCTCATAAGAGCCAAACTCTTTACCTGCTTCAAGTTCACCGATACTTTCATCAAGTATCATGATACCCTTACCCGTATCCGGCAGTCCAAGCTCAGAAGAGGCACAAACCATTCCTTCACTCTCAACACCACGAAGTTTTGCATGTTTAATAACAAAATCACCGGGTAGTACAGCACCGATCGTTGCTACTGCCACATACTCTGCATCAACCACATTTGCTGCACCACAGACTATTTGTCGTATTCCGCTTCCGACATCTATCTGGCATACATTAAGCTTATCGGCATCAGGGTGTTTTTCACAAGAAATGATTTTCCCTACAACTACTTTTTCAGGTATCTCTATCTGGGTAAGACTGTCAACTTCTAATCCTATGGAGTTAAACGTTTCATAAAGCTTCTCATTGGACACATTACTAAGGTCTATAAATTCATTTAACCAACTTCTTGTTACTATCATCTAAACTGCTCCAACAAACGAATATCACCTTCAAACAAAGATCTTAAATCCGGTATCTTGTGCATAAGCATTGCAAAACGCTCTACACCCAACCCAAAGGCATAACCACTTACATCTTCATATCCCACTGCTTTAAAGACATTCGGATCTACGATACCACATCCAAGTACTTCCAGCCAACCTGTATGTGAACAGACCCGACATCCTTCACCTTCACAAAAGATACAAGAGATATCTACTTCCGCAGAAGGTTCGGTAAACGGAAAGAAACTTGGTCTAAATCGTACTTCAACATCTCCAAACATATACTGTAAGAAATCTGTCAATATAGACTTGAGATTGGCAAAACTTACTTTTCCTTTATCATCTACCACAAGACCTTCTACCTGATGGAACATCGGTGTATGCGTGATATCATAATCCCGTCTAAATACAGACCCTGGAGCTATCATACGAATAGGAGGTTTTGTCTCCAGCATCGTACGTATTTGTACAGGAGAAGTGTGTGTACGCAGTAAGCCACCGTCATTAAAATAAAAAGTATCTTGCATATCACGTGCAGGGTGGTATTTTGGAAGATTAAGTGCTTCAAAGTTATGGAAATCATCTTCGACCATAGGACCACTCTCAACAGCAAAGTTTAACGCTACAAAATAGTCAATGATCTTATCCATCGTCTCCATAACTGGATGTAATGCACCTTTTTGCGCCAGTGTTCCATACAGTGAAACATCTATAGCTTCTGATTTAAGTACTTTATCTATCTCTTCAGATTTAAGTATTTCATATCGTGCATCAAAGCTTGCTTGCAACGAAGTTTTGGTAGTGTTCAATCCCTCTGCAAATGCTTTTTTTTCAGGTCCGGGTACATCTTTCATCTTAGCAAACTGCGCAGCCAAGACACCCTTCTTCCCAAAAAGTTCAACACGTACTTTTTCCAATGTTTCAAGCGAATCAGCCTGAATAATTTTCTCTTCTAATTCTTTCATAAAACCTCTATATGACTTCTGTAATAATCGTGATTTTATCCAAAAGATACTAATAATGGGATTTATTGGCTATTATCTGTGTTATAATTCACAGATTAAAGACAACACAAAGGATATATAAATGTGCATATTTTGCAAAATCGTAAACAAAGAAATCCCAAATAACACCGTCCACGAGAGTGAACATTTTTTAGCGTTTCATGACCTTTATCCTAAGGCACCTATACACATTCTCCTCATCCCAAAAACACATGTAGATTGTTTCCAGGATGCCACACCGGACACCATGGCAGGGCTAACTATATTTGCACAGGAAGTAGCAAAAAAAGTAGGCGTAGACAAGTCAGGATACAGACTTGTCACGAACAACGGTGAAGATGGAGGACAAGAGATAAATCACTTACATTTCCACATGCTAGGTGGAGCAAAACTTGCATGGGATCATACCCACGAAGATGCGCACAAGAGTTTATAAAAATTCTCTCATCTCATAATATCAATAATGTCGTTCCGAACGCCCGCATAAGCGAATCGATTCGAGAGGAACGACGCTTTTTGTTTACTTTTTCTAAAAAAGTAAAGAGAAAAACATCACCGCAAGTAAGCTACTAAGACAATTTCCTAAAAATCATAAACTTTAAATGCATAATAGATTAATTATGCGTCTATTTCCTCAAGTTTGAGTTCATACTCAGCCACGATCTCATCATCTTTTTCCGTAGCCACTTCTAAACGTTCAAACAGTGCATCAACTTCTTGCTGTACAAGCCCTACTTCACGTGAAAGTTCCATGATGGCAGAGTTATCACCAGAACTTGATGCTTTTTCAAGCTCGATATTTTTCGCTGCAAGCTCAGCTTCTGCTACTTCAAGTTTCTCTTCACAGAGCTTGATCTCTTTGGTATAAGGTTTACGTACTTCATTACGCTCCTGTGTTACCGCTTTACGTAATTTTTTACGTTCTTTATGGTTTATCTTAGGTTTTTTCTTTTTGGGTGCAGACCCTTCTTCCTCTTCCCAACCTATCTTCTCTAAGAACTCATCATATGTACCGTCAAAGTACTCAGCACCACCCTTATGGAAGATGATGAGCGCGTCAGCCAGTCTTCGTAAAAGCATTTCTGAGTGCGTAACCATAATGAGTGAACCTTCAAAAGCTTCTATGGCATCGGCAAGTGCATCGATGGACTGCATGTCAAGGTGGTTGGTAGGTTCATCAAGGAATAGCAGGTTTGCAGGTGTTCCTATGATCTTTCCTAACATTACGCGACTACGCTCTCCCCCTGAAAGTACTTCAATCTTCTTTTCTGCCAAGTCTCCAGAGAACATCATACGCCCACAGATATTACGTACTTCTGCGAAGCCTATATCTTTACTTACTGAACTTATCTCATCTATGATGGTTGCTTTCACATCCAATCTTTCGATGTTCGTTTGTCCAAAGTGCGCAAACTTTGTCGAAGGGTGAAACTCAAGTGTACCTTGCTGATGTGGTAATTCTCCTGCAATATAGTTCAGTAATGTTGACTTACCCTTACCATTTTTACCGATGATAGCCAAACGCTTACCCTTCTCCAAAGCAAAGGTAACGCCTTGAAAAAGTGGTTCATCAGGGTTATACCCAAAGCCTAGATTTTCTGCACGTAAAAGGACTTTAGCCGGCGTATCGCTATAGTTAAAGTTAAAAGACAATGTTGCATCATGTTGAAGATCTTCCATATCGTCCATTTTATCAAGTTCTTTTTGCTTTGACTGAGCCAGAGCAGCGGTGGATGCTCTAGCCTTGTTACGTGCTACAAATTCTTCAAGTTCTTTACGTTTTTTATCCTGGTTGGCTTTTGTCTTCTCATACGTTTCATCTTCCATTTCAAGGGTAGAATAGTACTTATGGCTATCACCTTGAACCAAACGAAGTCCTTTACGGTGAACACCCATAGTGTGTGTCGTTACGGAATCCATAAAATCACGGTCGTGTGTAATGAGGATCACTTCACCTTCAAATTCATTAATGAAGCTTCTCAACCATCGCAAAGAAAGAATATCCAGATAGTTGGTAGGTTCATCAAGTAGTAACATGTTTGGCTCTGTTGCCAAAAGCTTCACAAGATTGATACGTATCTGATACCCACCAGAGAAACTCAGTGGATCTTTGTCCAAGTCTTCCTCTGAAAACCCAAGTCCAAAAAGAAGTTTTTCTATCTTATAAAAGTTCCACTGCTCATCTTCAGGAAGTACAAGTGCACATTCTTCACGTACAGTTGGTTCCGTAAATACCAAGTGTTGTTTCAATGTACCTATGCGGTAATTCTTAGGAATACTTACTTCTCCACTGTCATAACTCTCTTCACCGAGAATGATCTTAAAAAGTGTAGATTTTCCAGAACCATTACGCCCTACAAACCCTATCTTTTGTCCAGGAGTCACTTTGAGATTTGCATTATTAAAAAGGGTTTGTCCCCCGAAACTTTTAACGAGGTTTGTAATTTGTATCATTATGTATCCATATATAGGGAATTTAGGCTGCAATTATAGCGAAAAGT
>JAPHUJ010000349.1 GCA_026193735.1 Sulfurovum sp. | reverse complement strand
TTCTCCTTATTTTCCAAAAATAGTGATATCATCCTCACTAAGATCTCTCTTATAAACGATATCATATGCCGTTGACACTTCATCAGCACTTATCACACTTTCCAAACGCGGACTGTGTTGATACTTCACTCTTACTTGCGGTATTTCACCATTGATATAAATAAAGGTAATTTTATCTGTAATTTTTTTTCCTACTTCAACACTTCCATCAGAACCAAATGCAAGATGATCAAGTTTGATCCCGATATCTGTAAGTGCTGATTTTGCCATCGCACCACCCATCATTTTCATCATATCTTCACCACTGTTTGTACCTGCTCCTTCTTCTGAATCAAATAATATAATAGAGAGTATCTGCTCTCTTTGAAGACTGGGAATGGAAGAAAACGTAATATGTGGTGTTGCAGGTGTACCTGAAATCCCGATCGTAATAAGATAGTTTAAAGATTTGTACTTGACACTCATATCCAAAAGCGGTTTATTGGGATTTCCTGTAAAATAGATATTACTCTTATCAAGTACAAACTTTTTACCTTCAAAGGTATAACTGCCTCCTTTAACGATATGCACTTCGCCCAACACCATAAGTTCTGAATGTTCAGCTTTATGTATACCCAGATCTACAATTGCCTGAATATCGATTGGACCCTGTTTATATATAAGCGGTTTTTTTGTTTTTACTTCTATAAGAGCACTCAAATTATCCATAAACGGGCTTACTTCTTTTTCCTTCATCTCCTGTACAATCAAAATATCACTGTCAGAAGGATAGGTTTTGGTAGACAGATCATAATGTATATTCCCACCAAGAAGTGTTATTTTACCATTAACAGATGTTTTCTCTCCATTCAGGACGGTTTTGATATTAATTACGGAATCAAGATCTATGATCTTGTGTGCCATATGTAAGACAGTAGCATCTGCAACTATATTTCCTTCTTTTGTTTTGGTATTATAGGTACCTGAAACTTTTAATTCATCATTCAGCCAAAGTTCTGAAATTTCAATATTCTCTTCATCCATATTCACTATAGAAGGTTTTGTAGCAAAAAGTTTTGTTTCATCATACGTCAGTGCATATGATTTTAGTTGAACTTTTGATCTATCAGCACTGAGAATCAATTTTACATCATTAATAATTTGATCTGTTTTACCTATGGAATGGTAAATGATCGCAGGAGAAGAAAGTAAAAGATCTACCTCTTTGAGTTCATTGATATCAACAGAAAGATCTAAGGCACCTTCCACAGGTGGTAACCCTTCTAGGGTATAAACCTCTCGTACATTATCAAATAACGATTTGATCGAACTTACATTACTTTTGATCATTATTTTTTTCTGGGCATTCCCCTGAATCGTACTTGTCAAACCTGCAAGCTGCAGAGTTCCGTTGACGTTTCCATTATCAAGCGCATATGTCACATCTGAAGAAAGTACTTTGGCCTTTAGTTTGAGTGAAACATTGTTCTTGTCAAGTTCAACATCCGCAATAAGTGGATTTAAGGCATTCCATTTTACATTTTCATCAAATGCTTTTAAAAGAGAGTCCTCAGGTATATTACTTATAGCTCTGGCCTTCAGTGATTTATCATACATAAACTCAGCATCAATATTACTCACATTTGAAAGTATTTTTACATTGCCCTTGATCGGTATGATTTCAGTTAGATCCATCGGTACATCTACAATAGCATCCACTCTGGTGTTGTTCAACTCAGCAGGTAATGCTATCATATCCCGCAGCACTATCGTTTTCGTCGTTTCTATATGTAATGCAGCCTTTTTCAAGTCAGTAGAGTTAAAACTGCCCTTGAGTCCATCCGATAAGATATCTATTGTAACACTTTGTAAATCGCCAGCATATTCAATATTTAAATTGTTTAAAGGTTTTGTTAAGTTTGCATCAATACCGATCAATTCTTTTATATGGATCAACCCTTTGTAGCTCAAACCATCATCCATAACAAACGTATTCGTTGCAGATATGTCTTTTGCATAAGGTGTAGTGATCATGACTTTAGTGTCTGCATTAAGTTTATTTCCCTTAATAGTATAAACAAGATGACTCACTAAATTGTCAATATCTATATTAAACTCTTTACTCGTATTCACATCA